>CAZIDO010000059.1:0-7242 GCA_964538005.1 uncultured Muribaculaceae bacterium | reverse complement strand
TTCAAGATGCTGAATATGAAGAAAAATAATTAGATAAAGGTTCTAGGAAACTAGAGCCTTATCACTTATAAGGAGAGAATATGGCTGAAAAAACCAGAAATCAAATAGATGATAAATATAAATGGGATTTAACTGATTTGTATCAAAATTGGGGAGAATGGGATAAAGATTATGAAACTATTTTTCCATATATTGAAGAACTGGCTACTTATAAAAATCATATTTTAGATTCTAGTGATACATTTTATAAATATTTAAAATTAAATATTGAAACTAGTGTTAAACTTGATAAATTAGATTTTTATCAATCTTTAAAAGTGGATGAAGATTTACAAAATAAAGAAAGTAAAATTCATTCTAGTAAAATGGAAAATTTACTTACTGAATTTAGTAATCAAATTTCTTTTGCAGAACCAGAAATATTAAAAGCTGATTATGACTTAATAGATAAATATATTAAAGAAAACCCTAAACTTCAAGAATTTGAATTTATGCTTAAAAAATTGTTTCGTCTAAAAGAACACATTTTAAATACTAAAGAAGAGCAATTATTATCAAATATAGACGATATTGCTAATAATTTTAAGAAAGGCTCATCATTCTTAAGAACTTCAGAAATGGATTTTGGTTATATAACTGATGAAGATAGTAATGAAGTAAAATTAAATTCAAGTAATTTTTATAAATATGGACGTAGTTCTAATCGTGAAGTTAGAAAACAAGCACATTATAATCGGAACAAAGCCTACGCTAATCATATTAATGTGCTTGCCAGTAATTATATTGGACATATCAAAACTGATGAATTAGAAGCCAAAATGCGTAAATACACCTCTGCTATTGATATGGCATTTGAAAGTAAAAATATTAATAAGAATGTCTATGAGACTTTAAAGAAAAGTGCGAGAAAAAATATTGACACATTCAGAAAATATATTAATTTATATCGTGATAGTTTAGGTATTAGAGATTTAAAGGCATATGATTTATCGGCACCTTTAGTAGAAGAGGCAGATTCAAAATATACTGTCGAAGACGCTAAAGAAATAATTTTAGATGCATTTAAAATATATGGTGAGGAATACACTAGTATATTAAATGAGATATTTGATAAAAAATTAATTGATTTTGTACCAAATAAAGATAAACCAAGTGGTTGGTATGCATGCCATGTACCTTGTGAAAATCCAAGGATAAGTGCGAATTTTGATGGTAAAATAAGTGATGTATCCAGCTTGTGCCATGAACTTGGACATTTAGTAAATCAATATAAAAGCATAAAAAAACAGAAACCACAGTATGTTTATAATAGCCCATTTTGCGCAGAAGTAGTATCTATTGCTAATGAAATAGTTTTTGCTAATAAGTATTTAGAAAAATGTAATGATAAACAAGTAAAATTGCAAATATTAGGCAATTTAATTGATGTCCTTGCTAATAATTATTTTGGAGCTTTAGTTCAAGCTATATTTGAAGAAAAAGCTCATCAAGCTATTTTGGATAATATTCCATTAACAGCCGATAGACTAAATGAATATTGGGAAGAAACATTTACAGAGTTTTATGGCACAGAAATTGATGAAATTTTTATTGAAAACTGGGCAAGAATACCGCATTTCTTTAATAGTTTTTATACATATAGTTATTCGACCGGAGTTGCTGCTGCTTGTGCATTAGCAAGTAATCTCTTAAAAGAAAATCCTGAGTATCAAAAAAAATTTATGACATATTTAGGTATTAGCGGTTCAATGGAACCTTTAAATTCATTAATGACAATCGATATTGATATGGAAAATGACAATGTATTTAATGTGACGAATGAAACAATTAGTCAATTAATAGATAAATTTTATAAAATTAAAGCAGAATAGTGAGGTGAAAACATGAAAAAAGATTATTATGAAATATTAGGTGTATCAAAAGATGCATCTGAAGCCGAAATAAAAAGTGCATTTCGTAAATTAGCAAAAAAATATCATCCAGATGTTTCTAAGGAAGATAATGCTGAAGAAAAATTTAAAGAAGCTCAAGAAGCTTATGCTGTTTTATCTGATGAGGGTAAAAGAAAGCAATACGATCAATTTGGTCATCAAGCATTTGATAATAATGGTGCTGGTGGATTTGATTACTCTAATTTTGACTTTTCAGATATTTTTGGAGATTTATTCGGTCAAGGTTTTGGAGGCTTTTCAGGATTTAGCGATTTTGGAGGCTTTGGAGGTAGTAGAAATAGTTCAAGAGCTACCAAAGGACCAGATAAAATCGTGCGTATTGATATAGATTTTGATGAAGCTGTTTTTGGTTCAACTAAAACAATTTCATTAAATTTAAATGATACTTGTAATGAATGTGATGGTGACGGTGGGTTTGATATTGATACTTGTGATAAGTGTCATGGAACAGGGACTATAACCGTTCAACAAAATACTATTTTAGGAAGTTTTATGACTAAAACAACTTGTGACAAATGTCAAGGTAAGGGTAAAACCTATAAAAGAGAATGTTCAAACTGTCATGGAGAAGGAAGAGTTAAAGCTAAAAAAGATATTGAAGTTAAAATTCCAGCGGGTGTTGATACTGGAAACCAATTAAGAATTTCTGGTAAAGGTGATGCCGGTAAAAATGGGGGACCCAATGGAGATATTTATTTAGAGTTTTACGTAAAACCACATCCAATTTTCCATAGAGAAGGTAATGATATTTACTTAGAATTACCAATAACCATATCTGAAGCTGCGATAGGCTGTAAGAAAAAAGTTCCAACTTTATATGGTCAAATTAATTTAACAATACCTGCCGGTAGTGAATCAAATGATAAACACCGTGTTAGAGGTAAAGGTGTGGAAAATGTTAATTCATTTGGTAAGGGTGATATGTATATTATCCTTAAAGTTAAAACCCCACAAAAATTATCAAGAGATCAAAAAAAATTATTTGAGCAACTATCAAAAACAGGTTTAGATGACGATAAAGAATTTCAAAAAATAAATGAGTATTTAAAATAATACTCGTTTTTGTTTTAAAAAAGGAAATACGGCATACATCTCGTATAATTATAATAGAGGAGATATAGATGGAGACTATAGAAATAGAACACAAAGATAAAAAATTGAGGTCACAAAATGGGACCTCAAACAAAAATAATAGAGGTGGTAGAACGTATCTTCCATATGTTTTTACTGAACAAGGTGTTGCCATGTTATCAAGTGTTTTAAAAACAGAAGTTGCCGCAAAAGTTAGTGTCGATATAATGAGGGCATTCGTCATAATGCGCAAATACATATCTAATAGTTTACTAGAACAAAAATATATAAACACCTTAGTTTTCGAGCATGATAAAGATATAAAACTATTACAAGAAACTTTTCAAAAACTAGAAAATAAAGAAACAAAAGAAGAAATATATTTTGAAGGTCAAATATATGATGCCTATTCAAAATTAATAGATATTATTAAACAAGCTAAAAATCAAATAATTATAATTGATAATTATGCTGATAAAAATGTTTTAGATATAATTTCAAAAATAAAAACCAATGTAATAATTATAACTAAAAGTAAAAGCATATTAAAACAAATAGATATTGATAAATATAATAGTCAATATAATAATTTAACCATAATATATAAAGACAATTTTCATGATAGGTATATAATTTTAGACAAAAAAACAATATATCATTTGGGATCATCATTAAATTATGCGGGTACTAAAACAATTTCTATAAACAAACTAGAAGATAGTATCATTATATACTCATTAATTACAAAAATAAACGAGTATATAAACTAATAATTACCAATTATTTCAAATAATTATTAGTTTTTCCTTGTGTTAAAAAAGCATATATATTATAATGGATATATACGAAAGGGTGAAATAAATGGAAGACATTCTATTTGAAACAGAAAATAAAATGATTGAAGCTATTAATGCGATGGAAAGAAGATTTACCAACGTTAGAGCTGGTAGAGCTAATCCAAGCATTTTAGATGGAGTTATGGTATCATATTATGGAACCGATACCCCATTAAAACAATTAGCAAACATTTCTGTTCCTGAAGCGCGTCAATTACTAATTAAACCATTTGACAAATCAGCTTTAGGTGCAATTGAAAAAGGGATTTTTGAAGCTAATATCGGATTAACACCAAATAATAATGGTGAGACAGTTATCTTAGTAATTCCGACTTTAACTGAAGAAACCAGAAGAGAATATGTTAAACAAGTTAAAACAATCGCTGAAGATTGCAAAATTCATTTGCGTAATATCAGACAAGATTCAAATAAAGATATTACAAAATTAGAAGAAGCAACTGAAGATGATAAAAAAGGATTAACTGAAGAAGTTCAAGGGCTAATTACTAAATATAATAAAAACGTTGATGAATTATTAAAAGAAAAAGAGGCTGAATTACTACAAGTATAAGGAGTGATAATGTGCTTAAAAGAAAAACAAACGAAGAAATTGATGTGAGCAAAATAAATAATGTAGCTACTCTAGCTTCAAAAGTTCTTAGTGTAACTTATGTTTTATTAATTGCTCTAGGAATATATTTAGTTTTACTACTATTCAAAGAAACAAATATTTTAAACTTTATTTGGACGATTATTAAAATAGTTGCACCATTATTTATTGGTATTTTAATAGCTTGGCTATTTGATCCGTTTATTAGATGGTTGCAAACGAAAAAAATAAAACGGACTTTTGGTGCAGTTATTACTTATTTCATTTTATTTTTAGTAGTAGTATTAATTCTAGCTGCTTTAATTCCATTACTAGTAAATCAAATAAGTGAATTTGTAAAAATCGCCCCGGATGTTTTCGAATCAATTAAAGGCTGGTGTTTAGGTTTATTTGGACATTTAAACGATATGCCAAATATCAATGTAACAGAAATTAAAGATGAATTTTTTGCTAAATTTAATGAAATAGCCGTTAATGTTGGTAAAGAATTGCCAACTCAATTATTTAGTATCATATCAGGATTTTTCTCAGGTATGGGTACTTTGGTACTTGGACTAATTATTGGGTTCTTCTTATTAGTAAGTTTTGATTCAAAAACTTCACTAGTAAATTTTATTCCTAGAAAACTTAGAGAAACAAGTATGAGTTTAATAAATAATATAAATACTTCATTAAGGAAATACGTTCAAGGCGCAGCTATTGACTGTTCAGTAATATTTATTTTAAGTTCAATCGGTCTATGGGCTATTGGGTTAAAAGCCCCGGCGTTATTTGGATTCTTCTGTGGACTAACTAATATAATCCCTTATTTAGGACCTTATATTGGAGGCGCGCCAGCTGTTATCGTTGGATTCACTCAAAGTCCAACAGTTGGTATATTAGCAATTGTTGTTATCTTTGTTATTCAATTCTTAGAGGGGAACTTCTTGCAACCATATATTATGTCAAAAACAACTAAATTACATCCAGTAACAATTATGTTAGGATTATTAGTATTTGGATATTTCTTTGGCATTATCGGAATGCTAATTTCAACTCCAGTCATAGCTGTTCTTAAAACAATATTCCAATTCTTTGATCAAAAATATCGTTTAATAGATCGGGAAGAAGAATTGTTCTCTGAAGAGCCAAAAGTAAAAATAGAAGTAAAAAAAATACTTAAAAACGTTAAAAAAGAAAAGTAAGATAAATACTTTTTATAGAGAGCTAAGGTAAGGTGGAACTTAGTAAAATAATTATCTGAAAGCTCCTTTTAAGTGATGTGTAAACACATCCGGTTAAAAACCGTTATCAAAATTAAGATCAATTAGGATGGTACCACGGCTTTTCGTTCCTAGAAAATGCCCGTGGTTTTTCTTTTACAAGGAGGCTAACTATTAGAAGTCAAGCACTTTTTGATAGAAAGTTATAGATGGAAATGATTCCACGCCAAAAGACTTCAAAATAATGTAATTTTTTTTGAAGTTGTAAAGTGATATTTATTCCAATTTCCTTTTGACAAATTTAATTTATTTGATTTATTTTATAAGTCGTAAAAATTAATAATCATACTCCTAAAAAGGTAACAAAAAAATTAAAATTTGATCAAAAGTTTTCTCGGCATAAAAATCATTTTAATAAAGACGGATCAAATAAGATATCTTTTGTTTCGAGTATATAAATAATTCTAATGAGTTTTTTACATACATGAGATAAAGCAACTCTATGAGTTTTACCTTCGTTTCGTTTCTTGTAATAATACTCATAGAAAGTATGATTGTATTTGATAACCATGAATGCAACATTCATTAAAGAGTATCTCAAATAACCAGATCCACGCTTAACCATTTTGCCATTTGAAGACATAGTTCCAGATTCATTAACACTAGGTTCAAGTCCAGCAAAGGACAACATCTTATTAGGATTAGAAAATCTAGAAATGTCACCAAATTCAGAAATGATTGAAGCACAAGTGATATCACCAATTCCAGGAATAGAAAGAGTTGGTGGGTTAAGTTCTTTGATAATTGTAGAAATTTGTTTATCTAATGAATTAATTTTAGAATCAATTTCTTTGTAAAGATTAAGAATAGTTTCAAGTTCAAACTCAAAAATATTATTGGATTCCCCAACAGTATTTTTTGCAAGCTCTTTTAACTTAACAAATTTTGGATATGTAAACTTACCACGAGATAACGAATTTAAAGAATCAAAATCTCTCATATTTGAAATTTTTTCAGCAGTTTTATATTTACTTAATATGTAAATAGAAGTAGCAGAAAACTTATTAGAAAAGAAAAATTTAAACTCTGGAAAAGTAATATCTAATATATTAGTTAGTTGAATCATATGCTTACTTCTTTGTTTAACTAAAGATTCTCTTAATCTAGAAAGTGATTTAATTGAATATTTATGATAAAATAGTTTTGAATTTGATTTATATGGAACTGAAATAAGTTTTTGACAAATAATCATTGCATCAACTTTATCGGTTTTAGTCTTTCTTAAAGTCAAAGATTTCATAAATTCTTTGACTAAAAGAGGATTAAATTCCATAAAAGTATAATTATTCTTTTCTAAGAATAGTTTCAAATTCAAGCCATAGTGTCCAGTAGCTTCTAGGTCGATATGGACATTATCTTTATCATAGGGTTTCAATAAATCAAGGAATTGTTGAAATCCTTTTTTGTTGTTTTCAAAAGACAAATTTTCTACAATGACTTCACCTGTATCTAAGCAGATGAAACAATCGTGTTTGTATTTAGATATATCTATTCCAACATATATCATATAC
>CAZIDO010000058.1:0-7440 GCA_964538005.1 uncultured Muribaculaceae bacterium | reverse complement strand
TTTTTGTAATAATATACAATATATGTACACCCCCGAGTTTAATAGTTGCTATATTATTGTTTGACTTTAGTCTTTATAAAACAAAGTTTTTTATTAGTAAACTGTTATGGGTTCAATCTATATTAAAACATAATAAAAACCTATAAAGTAGATTTCTCTTTTTCTGCGAGATCACTTTATAGGTTAGATTTTAAAAAGCTTTCTTTTTTCTTATTAAAATAAACTTAATTGGCTAGACTCATCCATACCATCTAAAACACCCATCATACGCATTTTATCAGTTAAAGTCATTGATACTTTAGCACGTTTTTGTAAATCTTCAATACTTAAGAATGGGGCTTTATTGCGTTCTTCAACAATGTTTTTCGCAACAACATCACCAAGCCCATCCATTGATCTAAATGGTGGGATAATTGTTTTCCCATCTTCGCTTAAAGTAAAATACATTGAATCACTTTTATTTAAATCGATATTACCAAAAGTAATACCACGAGCTAAAGCTTCTAATGCTAATTTTAAACATTCCAAAGTTCCACTTTCTTTGTTTGTAGCGCTGAAACCTTTGCCAGATAATTCAATTACCTGTTGTCTAACCGTGTCATAGCCTTTTATCATCGCTTCAATATCAAAATCTGAATACTGAGTTGAAAATTGACTAGCATAATATACACCCGGATAATGTACTTTAAAGTACGCTATTCTAAAAGCATTTGTAACATAAGCAGCCGCATGAGCTTTTGGAAACATGTATTTTATTTTTTCACATGAACCAATATACCAATCGGCAATACCGGCGTCTTTTAATTCTTGCTTATATCCTTCCCATTCTTCTGGTAAAGAACTTGGCTTACCCTTACGAACAAATTCCATTATTTTAAAAGCTCTAATCGGTTCTAAGCCATGATATGAAAGATAAACCATTATATCATCACGACACCCAATAACTTCACTGAATGGCACGACATTATTATCAATTAAGTCTTTAGCATTCCCATTCCAAACATCAGTACCATGAGATAATCCTGATATTTTTAATAATTCGCCAAAGGTTTTTGGTTTAGTATCTTTAACCATTGCAATCGTAAATGGTGTTCCAAATTCTGGAATTCCTAAAGTACCCGTATCATTTAAGATTTGTTCCTTGGTAACTCCTAATGGTTTTGGAGATAGGAATATTTCCATTGTTTTAGGATCATCTAAAGGTACTTTGGTCACATCCATGCCTGTTAAATCTTGAATAAGTCGAAGTTGAGTTGGCCCTGAATGACCTAAAATATCTAATTTTAATAAATCATCTTCAATTTCGTGATAGTTAAAATGAGTAGTACGCCATTTTGAATTAACATCATCAGCTGGGAATTGGAAAGGCGTAAAATCAAATATTTCCATGTATCCTGGCACAACGACAATTCCACCTGGATGTTGACCAGTAGTTCTTTTAATTCCTGTACAACCTTGGGCTAAACGCTCTACCTCAGCTGTACGCATATTAATACCTTTATCTTCACAATAACCTTTAACATATCCAAAAGCGGTTTTTTCAGCCACAGTTCCTATGGTTCCTGCACGATATACATTATCAACTCCAAATAGTTCCTTAGTATATTCATGCGCTGTAGCTTGTTCTAAATCTGAAAAGTTTAAATCTATATCTGGAACTTTATCCGCATGGAATCCTAAGAAAGTGGCGAATGGCATGTCTTGACCATCTTTATCCATTGGATGATTACATTTTGGACAGTTAATACGTGGTAAATCATATCCACTAGCATAATCACTACCAAATGAACGGCCATCTTTTTCAAAAATACTATGATGACATTTTGGACACACATAATGAGGCGGTAACGGATTTACTTCAGTAATCCCCATCATTGTTGCTACAAATGAAGACCCTACTGATCCTCGGCTACCTACTAAATATCCATCATCATTAGATTTTTTAACTAATTTTTGAGCAATTAAATAAATTACATCAAAATTAGCTCCAATGATTGCCGTAATATTTTTATCTATTTCTTTATTTATTTCTTCTTCAGTTAGTCCTTCAGTATTAATGCAATCTTTAACGAAGTCTTTTACTGAGTCTTTACCTTTGCTAACGACTTCGTGCATTTTAGTAAATATTTCTTCATCAGTTTTGTCTTTTAATTTATCTTTTAGTAAATCAACAAAATCATCACCATATAACTCACCCGCAATTCGTTCTTCAACATTATGCGGAAGTGGACTTCCATATATACTTTCAGCTTTTTCAAAAACTAAATCAGTTGTTGTTTGGGCAGAACCTTCGATTATTGGTGAAAACGGTACTCCATGAGTATCAATTACGACTTCAACTGGTTCAACCATATCTAATATTTTTTTAGGATTAGTAATGACTAATTCTTTAGCTTCTTCTTCATCTAAGAAATCAAAAGCCTCTAACATTTCATTAGTTGTTCTAAAATATTCATTAGGTAATTCTGTAATGTTTTTTCTAGCTAGTGGATGTCTTCCACCGCCTGGAACTTTTTGGTTAACAATGATTTCTCGATATATACGGTCATCAGGGTTTAAATGATGAACATCACCAGTAGCCACGATTAATTTACCTGCATCTTTAGTGACTCTAATTATTTTTCGAAGATGTTCAACTAATTCCATCTTATTACCAAAATCACCTGTTTGCATTAAATGATTATAAACATCGATCGGTTGAACTTCAACGTAGTCATAAAAACTAATTAAATTAGATAATTCTTCATCAGTTTTACTACGGGCTTCTCTAAAAATTTCACTTTCATAACAACCACTACCAATCAATAAACCCTCATGATAGTTTTCTATTTCACTACGTAATATCCTTGGCGTCTTATATAAATATTTAGTGTTCGCTAAAGAAATAAGTTTAAATAAGTTTTTAAGCCCTGTTTGATTTTTAACCATTAAATTAATATGATAAGCTTTACCATATTTATGGATTTCATCTTTAGATACTAATTTAGTTAAATCTTTTATTGTTTCAAAATTACGAGATTCTAATTTTTTTAACATTTTATGTAATACTAAAGCAGTTCCTTCAGCATCATAGTCGGCACGATGGTGAGCATCTTCATCCCAAGGTACTTCATATCTTTTGACTAAAGCCGATAAACTATGACGAGCATAAGTGTTATCTAAAGTTCTCGATAATTCTAAGGTATCGATTACGGTATTTTTAAAATCGCCTAAATCATATTTATTTAAAGCCATTGTTAAAAATGATACATCGAATTTAGCATTATGTGCGACCATCGGTAAATCGCCATACCATTCTTTAAATCTTTTTATTACGATTTTTTCATCGTCTTTATCTACTAACATATTATCTGTGATATTAGTTATTTCAATAATTTTAGCTGGTAATTTTCGATGAGGATTTATTAGTTCTGAAAAACGATCAATGATTTCACCATTACAAATTTTAACCGCTCCAACTTCAATGATTGAGTCGGCTCCACCAGCATTAAAACCAGTTGTTTCAAAGTCGAAAACCACATAAGTAGTGTTTGTTAAATGATCATCTGTTGGTCTTAAAACGATATCTACACGGTCATCAATTACAGTTAATTCAACACCATATAATGCTTTAAACGGTTCTCCTTCACGACCTTTATTTAGTTTTTTTACCAAATTGAAAACACCTGGAAACGCTTGTAAACCATTGTGATCGGTTATAGCAACCCCTGGATGTCCCCAATCAAAAGCAGTTTTTACTAATGTTTTAGCATCAACTATTCCATCCATTTGACTCATTTTAGTATGAGCATGTAATTCAACTCTTTTTTCTTCGGCTTCATCCATTCTTTTAACGTCTTTCTTAGGTGATACATTAATATCACGAGCGTTTAAAACAATTTCACCTGAATACTTATCATTTTTGCTATAGCCTCTAACTTTATACCAATCGCCTTCATTAATATTTTTATCATATCTTTTGAAGTCTTCAGGATCACGGCAAAATATTTTACAATAAATACTATCTGTACCATCATATAAAGTTAGTGTCCAAATTTTAAAATCACTTTTTGGGGATTCGAAAGGAACTTTTTTAATTACTTTAGCTTCCACAGAAATATTATCCATCTCAAAAGTTAAAGTGCTGATATCTAATATTTTTCCTTTAATTTCTTGTCCCATAATAATTGGATTTACTTTCTTTTCAACTTTAGGCATTTCAGCGGTTTTTTGAAGTTCTATTTCTTTTCTGATTTCTTCAGCTTTTGCTTCATCAATTTTAATATCAATTTTAATATCAAAGCCACTTGCTATTAAGTTTTTTTCTAATTCTGGAGTAATACTACTTAATTTCATTTTTTCTGCTTTATTAGCAACTTCAAGTATTAAGCTTTTTTCTTCTAATCGCATACCACTATTTTTAAAAGTTGCAAGAAGTGGTGCAGACTCACTATATACATCTAAATAATATTGATAATATTCTTCAATATCTTCCAGTTCAAAATTATTACAGGTGATGTTGCTACTAATACTTTTTGCAGTTTTAAATCCTTCTTTTAAAAGATCTTCAAAATTTAAATAAACTGATAATGGTAATGGCTTATTTAAGGTCACTAAAAAAACATATTTATCTTTATTTTTGTTACAAATTATTTTTTCTAACAAACCATTTTTAAAATGTATTTTACTTTCCTCTGACATTTTTATTTGAGTCAAAAGTAACTGTAATTTGTCTTCCATATTATCACCTAAATTAATTATAACACATACCCTTGTTCGGAAAAAGCTTTATTAGTGCTTTTGTTATGGCAATTTATAACTTTACATTTATTTGTGTATTTTCGACATATTTTGCATTTAATAAATATAACGTTCAAAGGTAATAAAATCGATAATAAAATAATATTCATTATTAATCAAAGTGTAAACTAAACAAGCACAAAAAAGGGACTATTATTATTTATTATTATTAAAATCTTTACTCGCAACGTTGCTTGTTTTTTTTGCTTTCTGCATTGATCTTGGCATACCAAAATTTTAAGTTTTATCATTTATAAAAAAAGCTGTTAAAAAACAACTTTTTGAGATTTTATTAATTTTTTACCTTCAAAAGGATTAACAGATAAATCATCTTTTTGTAAGGACATATTTTGATAATTAACTGTTCTAGTTTCTAATGATGGATTAACATTTGATACCCATATTTTGCTTCCTAAACCTAAAACATCTTTTTTGCTATTTACAAAAGTACGGCTCTCACGTTTATATGAATACCCTTCCTTTTCTAAACCTGCTGTATCAATATCGGCCTTTATTAAATCATCGACCATAATCCTCAAGCCAAGCTTATTAACATTAGTAATTTTTGCTTCCAGTACATCGTCAAAATAATCAATATTATCTAAAACATATTGTACTTGTAAAATATCTTCAACCCATCTTTCAGCTTCATCACTATTTACCTCTTGAGCTGAAATATGCTCGCAAATTGCTAATAAATTGTTTTGCATCTCATTTAATATAGTTTCTATTTCCAATCTTCGTTTATCGTCAGTACACATATTTAATTCCATACTATAATCAATTATAATATGATTAAGTAAATCAGCTGCTCGTCTTATTGGTGAAGTAAAATGTGAGTAATCCTCTTCCGATAAACCAAAATGATGAAGATTTGTCGGAGTATATTTAGCTTTCTTTAAAGATCGTAAAAGCAAATTAGATACTGGCTCATAATAATCTGTATCTTTTACCGCATTTAATAGTGGAATCAAATCATTAACTGCGATTGTCCCATTATCGGTATTAGTAGCCCATGTAGCTTTAGCAATTAACGCTGAGGCTATTTTATCTGAAATAATTTGTTGTTCCTTTAACACCGTTGCAACCTTAAGAATTTTATCAGCATCCGGGGCTTCATGAATACGGTAAATAAACGGTAAGCCTAAGTAACCATAATGCTCTGTAACTGTTCTATTTGCAACAATCATAAAGTTTTCAATTAATCTCTCTGCTGTATCTTGACGCATAATCTTAAGACTAATTGGTTTACCTTCTATATCAGTATGAATTTTTAGTTCCCCACCACCTAATTCTAAACTTCCTCGGCTTTTTCTTTCACCGGTTAAAATATTTGAAAGTTTTTTCATAAGATTTAAATTGCTAACAAACTCTTCATATCCTTCTGGAGTTTGTTTATTATTAAATATTTGATTAACTTTATCATAACGCATTTGTTTTTGGGAACGAATAATACTTTTGTAAATAGAAGAATCAACTATGTTACCGTTAGAATCAATAACCATTTCGACTGTTTTTGTTAATCTATCTGAATCTTCATTTAATGAACATATACCATTAGATAATTTATGAGGAAACATCGGAAAAACACTATCCGCTAAATAAGCGGAATTTCCTCTCATTACGGCTTGTTCAACTAATTCCTTATATGGTTTAACGTAATGTGATACATCGGCTATATGAACCTTTAAAATATAATTGTCCCCATCCTTGCTGATTGAAATGGCATCGTCAATATCTTTAGTGTCAGCCCCATCTATTGTAAATATTTTTTCCTTTCGCAAATCAACACGGTCACCTATTTCTTCTTCAGTAACTACAGTAGGTAGCGAGTCCGCAATACGATTTATTTTATTTGAAAACTTATTATCAAATCCAAATTGCAATCCGACAGCTCTAATCTGCGTTGTAGGGTCATCTATATGCCCCACATTATTAGTAATTGTCCCTTCGAAAACAAGCTTTCCTTCAGCATTTAATTGTCCTTCTCTTTGGGGTTCGGCTAAAACTAAGCTCCCCTTTACCAAATTTCGGGCATCACCGTTATGTAACTGAACATACATCTCTTGATTAAAACCATACAATCTTAATAGGTTATTACCGACATATTCATATACTTCCTTAAATGGATCTCTTTTAACTACCTTTTCTACCACACCAAATTGATGACCATAATTATTTTTACCAAGATCATAAATTGTAACGATATCGTTTGGTAACGCCCCATTTAAGTCTTCATTCCTAATCATAAAGTTAGTGGTGACTGTTCTTTCATCATCACTAATTACTCTAACATAACCATCGCCTTTATGTGATATATAAATTTTTCCTTGAACAACAACTAAACTATCATCAAAAATATGATAATAACCTTTCTTGTCTAAATATAAATCCCCTTGAGCCTCTAAATCACTTAATGTGGTATCAAAAAAAGCTAACTCATCCTCACCTGAAATGCCTATTTTTTTGCGCACTTCATCTCTAGTTAGCTTTTTTCCACTCTTATAAAAATATTCCATTATTTTCTTTTCAATGTTGTTTTCCATAATACAAAACTCCCTTATACAGATATTGTACTAAAATCTCGGTATATAATCAAGACTAAAAAAAGAATTACTTATTTTCTAGTAATTCTTTAATATTTGTTATCTCATTAGCAAA
>CAZIDO010000057.1:0-7465 GCA_964538005.1 uncultured Muribaculaceae bacterium | reverse complement strand
ATATTCCATAAGAAAACCTCAGTTATTAATTAACTGGGGTTTGTCTACACTCTGACAAACCCATAGGTTTGTATTAAATATAATGGTGCTGGAAACAGGATTCGAACCTGCGGCCTATCGATTACGAGACGATTGCTCTACCAGCTGAGCCATTCCAGCAACTATAAATATTATATAATAAATTAAGTTTATTGTCTTTATTATATGATAAAAAAAACAGAAAAATATCTGTTTATGTTGTATTAATAAGTAAAATGCCGATTGCTATCATAATTATGGAAATAACATCTTTGATATTAGGTTTTTGCTTAATCATTTTTAAACCAAAGGCCATGAGCATTGTAAATACTAAAGATACTGGTTTAACAAACAATGAAAAAGTTACGGCTTTACTAGCAAGGAAATTGGCCAAATAAACTTCAAAAAATCCAAAAAACTGTTGTAAAAATACCCATTTAATAATACTTTTATTTTTTTTATGAGTTTCCATTTTATATGTTGGGACAAATATAAAAGTTAAAGCAAAATTAAGAAGTAAAATGTATATAGCATTTGACCAATACTTTAAAATAAAGAAAGTTACATATCCCATTGCGACATCACAAATAATTCTAATGATTAAATCTTTTTGTAAAGATTTGATTTTTAATTTAACATTAGCTAAAAGAAAGACTCCACCAACTGTTAAAATAACCGCTAAAAAATGTATATAGGTAAATTCTTTAAGTCCTGTAAAGAAATCAATTAAAAAAGCAATTACAACAGTTAAAGACATATAAGAAGCAGCTTCGTGAGGATTTAAATGAGTTAGACATCCAACAATTGTATGTTGTTTAAGATACCTTAAGACCATAGCAAAACCCAGTAATATAAATGGAATTATACTGAATTCAAACTTGATTTGCTCAATAAAACACATAATGAGCGCAAAAGGAACCATGGTCATACACATATAGAAAAAATAATCGTGACGACTAATGCCGTCATTAACAATTTTTTTATCAATATACATAGCAATTGTTGTAATCAATGCTGCTAAAATAATAATTAATCCGATACTCATAATCTCACTCCAAATAAATTATACCATATGTACTTGATATTATTAAGTAATTTATGTATATTTATTAATAGGTGATATAGTGGAAAGAAAACAATTATTAAATTTAGTTGATAGTTTTAAATTACCCGTAGGGCAATATTATATTTTAGGTGGCGGAAGTCTTGTCCTAAATGGTATTCGTGATATCGCGGGTGATTTAGATATGTGCGTTAGTGAAGAAGCTTTTAAACAATTAAAACATGATTATAATATTGATGAAAGTAAAATGAATAGTTGTGGATTTTATCCTGTAACAGATGAAGTTGAGGTTGTCGTAAATGCCAAGGAAGATATGGAATATGATATGGTTGATGGATATCCAGTAGAAAAATTAACAACAATTTTAAAATTTAAAGAACAAATGAATCGTGAGAAAGACCAAGAAGATATTAGACAAATAAAAAGAAAAATATTAAGACTTAATGATTAGAGGATTAATCCTCTTTTTTTAAATTATAAATTAGTGTATAATATTAACAGGTGATAAAATGTCAGTAATAAAAGTAATGGATGAACTACTCGCAAATAAAATAGCAGCGGGAGAAGTAGTTGAAAGATGTTCTTCAGTTGTTAAAGAATTAGTAGAAAACAGTATAGATGCAGGGGCTACAGAAATAAAAGTCGAATTAACAGAAGCGGGAACTACCGAAATAAAGGTAATTGACAATGGTAAGGGTATGGATGAGAATGACGCTGTAGCAGCTTTTTCAAGGCATGCCACCAGTAAAATAAACGATGAAGACGATTTATTTAGACTAACCACCCTAGGTTTTAGAGGAGAGGCTTTAGCGTCTATCGCTTCGGTTAGTAATGTTGATTTAAAAACTTCAACTGGTGGTGTTGGAACCCATGTTCAGATAGATGGCGGAAGAATTACTAACATTGAAAAGGGCGATGCTAGAACAGGTACAATTATATCAGTTAAACATCTTTTTTATAATACTCCAGCCAGATTAAAACATATGAAAAGTTTATATAGTGAACTTGCTAATATAACCGATTATATGAATAAATTATCATTATCAAGACCAAATATTAGATTTTCATTATCAAACAATAATAATTTAATATTACAAACAGATGGTTCTAACAATACATTAAAAACAATTAAAAGTATTTATGGTAGTGATGTAGCAAGAAAAATGTTAGAAATAAAAGGTGAAAATGCCGACTATCAAATTCATGGATATATATCTTCACCGGAAGTTCATAGGTCAAGTAGAAATAATATGATTACTTTAGTAAATGGTAGAATCGTTAGAAATACCGATATCAATAGAATAATTAACGATGGATATCATTCATATAAACCGGATAATCGTTATCCAATAACTGTTATTCATATTGAAGTCGATCCAAGTGTAATTGATGTTAATATTCATCCGACTAAAATGGATATTAAATTTAGTAAAATGGATACTTTATTAGAATTAATAAGTAGCCAAGTTAAAAAAACAATTAGTAATAAAAATTTAATTCCCGAAGTAATGATTAAAGAACCAAAAATAAAATATGAAGATATGGCTTTAAATTTAGAAAGAGAAACTATTGGTGTAAAAGAACCAGATGATTATCAGGCGCCAGAATTAATTGTAAATACATTTTCATTTGATGACGATAATGAAGAGGTAATAACTTATGAAATGGATACTACAGGGGATATTGTTCATGAATATAATCAATATGAAGAAGATTCAATGCCAGAAATGTATCCAGTTGGTTTAGTTCATGGAACTTATATCATCTGTCAAAATGAAAAGGGAATGTATCTTATTGATCAGCATGCTGCTAAAGAAAGATGCAATTATGAAAGGTTTAAAAAGGAAATGGGTAATCCGAACTTTGCCAGTACCCCATTACTATTTCCAATAACTATTGAACTATCAAATACTGAATTTATGATATTAAAAGAAAATATGCATATATTAAAAGATTTAAAATTTAATATTGAAGAATTTGGAATAAACTCAGTAGTTATAAAGGAACATCCAACTTGGTTACCATATGGTTATGAAGAAGATTCAATTAGAAAAATACTTGAAATTGTTATTGCAACTGAAAAGAATTTTGATATTGAAAAATTCAATGAAAAAGTAGCCACTATGATGAGTTGTAAACAGGCAATAAAAGCTAATACCAATATAACCATGGAGGAAATGGAAGCCTTAATTACTGATTTAAGAAAATGTAAAAATCCATATAACTGTCCGCATGGAAGACCAACAACCATTTTCTATTCTAATTATGATATGGAAAAACTATTTAAAAGAAGTGGCTTCGATACAATAAAATAAATATGAAAACATTGTGAAAATAGTGTTTTTATTTTATAAAAATCAAATCATATGATATAATTATAAAGGTGATAAAATGACATATTTAGACTATAGTGCTACTACTCCTGTTGATGAAGAAGTATTAGAAAGCTTTGTCAAAGCTACTAAATATATAGGAAATCCTAATTCATTACATAAATTAGGAGTAGAAGCTAAAAAATTAATAGACGCTAGTACAATTCAAATAGCAACCATTTTAAAGGTTAAGCCTACAGAGATAATATATACATCGGGAGCGTCTGAAGCCAATAACATGGTTATTAAAGGAATAGAGTGTTATAAAAATAGAGGTAACCATATTATAACAACTGAGTTAGAGCATTCTTCAATTTACGGACCATTAAGCTATATGAGTAATAATGGATATGATGTTGATTTTGTTCCATTAAATAATGGTTTAGTTGATTTAAAGGCTTTGGAAGGTTTAATAACTGATAAAACAATTTTAGTTAGTATAGGCGCCGTTAATAGCGAAACAGGTATATTACAAAATACAAATGAAATAGGGGCGCTGTTAAAAAAATATCCTAAGATAGTATTTCATAGTGATATGACCCAAGCTATTGGAAAAATTCCTGTCAATTTAGACAATGTTGATTTAATTAATTTTGCGGCTCATAAATTTTTTGGTTTAAAAGGAATTGGAGTATTAATAAAAAAAGAAAAGATTAACTTAATACCACTAATTCATGGGGGAAAAAGTACAACTAATTATAGAAGTGGAACACCAGCTACCCCATTAATTGTCAGTACCGCTAAAGCTCTTCGATTGGCGTATAATAACATTGATGAAGATATAAATAAAATAACAAAATTAAAAGAAAAATTGATTAGTATTTTAAAAGAGTATCCCGATGTTTATATCAATAGTAACGAGCATGCTATTCCACATATTATAAATGTCAGCATTCTTAATGTAAAACCAGAAACAATGTTACATTCACTTGAAGAAGATGAAGTTTATATTTCAACCCAAAGTGCCTGTTCGACGGGTAATTCATCTAAACCTGTTTTAGCGGTTACTAATGATGAAGAAAAAGCTAAATCAAGTATTAGAATTAGTATTTCAAGAAAAACAACTGCAGAAGACATTGATAATTTTATTAATAGTTTTAAGCGTAGTTATGAAAAATTGAAAAGAGGTATGGAAAATGCGCACCGATAAAAACAATTATTATTTAGACATTGCAGAAACAATATTAGAAAGAGGAACTTGTTTACGTCTTTCTTATGGCGCAATTATTGTTAAAAATGATGAAATTATTTCAACTGGTTATAATGGTGCTCCTAGAGGAAGAAAAAACTGTTCAGACTTAAAACATTGTGTCAGACAAGACTTAAATATTCCTGCTGGTGAACGTTATGAAATGTGCCGCAGTGTTCATGCTGAACAAAATGCCATTATAAGTGCGGCTCGCCGTGACATGGTTGACTCTACTTTATATTTAGTAGGAATTGAAATGGATAACAAAAATTATATAAAGAATTCTTCACCATGTGATATGTGTAAACGTGTTATTATTAATTCAGGAGTTAAACAAATTGTCATTCGTGACGATAAACATAATTATCGCATCATTAATATCCAAGAATATATAGATAATGATGATACAATGGCGGAATTAGTTTGATAATTATTATTAATGCTATGTGGTGCAGTGCCTGTTTAATAATGAAGAAAATATGGAAACAATTGAGTCTTGAGTATCCTGATTTAAAAATTACTATTTATGACTATGACTTTGATGAAGAAGCAAAACAATACGAAGTTGGTAATATTTTACCATTAGTAATAATTAAAAATGATAACGAAGAAGTAAGATTAGTTGGCGAAAAAACCAAGCAAGAAATAATCGAGGCAATAGAAAAGGTGATAAAATGAAACTATTAAAATTTTTATTAGTACCAATCATTTTTTTTATTATACCTTTTACTGTCAGTGCTAAAACAGTAACTATTAATTTATTTTATGGTAAAGAATGTCCGCACTGTGAAGCTGAACAGGAGTATTTAAAAAAATATGAAAAAGATCAAAATATCGAAATAAAAAAATATGAAGTGTGGCATAATAAAGACAATAGTGAACTTTTAACACATGTTAGAGGTACCTTGGGTAATGGCGATAATGGTGTACCATATACAGTTATTGGAACAACTGGTATAACGGGTTATAACACTAATACTGAAAATGAAATAGAAAAATTAGTTTCTAAAAATTTACAAAAACCAGAAATAGATGTTGTCAGTTACATCAAAGAAGGTAAAGAAATTCCTAAAACTAAAGAAGAGAAAACTGATAATAATATTAAAGTACCAATATTAGGGAAGGTTGATGCTAAAACAGTATCATTGCCTTTACTAGCTGGTGTTATTGGTTTAGTTGATGGTTTTAATCCTTGTGCCATGTGGGTCTTAATTTTTTTAATAAGTATGTTAATTGGCATGAAAAATAAAAAAAGAATGTGGGCGTTAGGATTAACTTTCTTAGTTGCTTCAGCCTTAATTTATATGCTATTTATGGTAGCGTGGTTAAGCATTGCTGTATCAGCGTTACAACAAGTATTACTAAGAACTGTTATTGCTATAATTGCAATAATAGGAGGAGCCTTTAGTTTAAATGGTTATTTAAAAGAAAAAAATAACCCTAATGGATGTACTATTGTTAAAGATGGTAAAAGACAAAAAATATTTGAAAAAATCAAAAAATTTACTCATGAAAAAAGTTTTGTTTTAGCTATTTTAGGTGTTGTTACTTTAGCAATTACCGTTAATTTAGTTGAACTTGCTTGTTCGGCTGGATTACCATTACTATTTACTAGTGTTCTAGCGATGAATGATTTAAGTACAATAGAATATGGCTTTAATATTTTCATTTATATATTATTTTTCTTACTGGATGATATAATCGTATTTGTTATTGCGATGAAAACCTTAGAAGTAACGGGAATATCAACAAAATATAGTAAATATTCACATCTAATTGGTGGTATTATTATGCTACTAATCGGACTGTTACTAATAATAAAACCAGAATGGATAATGTTTAATTTTTAAAAAAACGTTTTTTTACTAATAAATACGTTTTTTTGTGCCATTATATTAATGGAAAGGTGTGTTAATATGGATGAAAAAAGAGATAATACGACATTAACTGTTATTATTGTTATCGGAATTATCCTTATTGTTGGTGTAGTTGCATACTTTATTTATGCTAATACAAAAGCAAACGATAAAGTTGATGAGCCAACTGTTAGTGAAAACGATAAGGTAAAAGATGAAGCAGAAGATATCGATGTTGTAGGTGCTTACAGTGGTGAATATACAGCAACTGACGATAATGAAAAAACAACTACTGGAACTATAGAATTAGTTTTAGATGAAGATGGAAAAGCTAAAATCGTTAAATCTTTAACAAGTGAAGATGTTTTAACTGGTACGTATGTTGTTAATACTAAGAAAATAACTGTAACTGTTGATAAGAAAACTACTGATACCGCAGGAACAAATACAACAGGAACTGATACCACAGGTACTAATAATAAAACTAATAAAGTTGAAGAAAACACAGTTTATGAATTTACCGTTAATTCTGATGATTCATTAACTTATACTGATACTAAAACAACTAAAACAGTAAAAATGAAAAAAGATAAATTAGATAATCTAAAATTCATAAAATAAAAGTCTATTAAAAATAGATTTTTTTTATTATTTAAGGTATAATTAAAAAAGGTGATAATATGTTTGAAAACTTAGGAGATAGATTGCAATCAGCCTTAAATAAAATAAAAGGCTATGGTAAAATATCAGAAGAAAATATTAGTGAAATAACTAGAGAAATTAGACTTGCTTTATTAGAAGCCGATGTTAACTATAAAGTAGTAAAAGAATTTATCAATAACGTTAAAGAAAAAGCATTGGGTGAAGAAGTAAAAAAATCTTTAAAACCTGGTGAAGTTTTTGTAAAAATAGTAAAAGATGAATTAATAGATTTATTAGGTAAGGAAGATGAACCATTAATAGTTAT
>CAZIDO010000056.1:0-7522 GCA_964538005.1 uncultured Muribaculaceae bacterium | reverse complement strand
GAAGGAATTGCCGCTATCCTAGAAGATGGGAACAATGCTGTAATTGTTGAAGTAAATTCTGAAACAGATTTCGTAGCTAAAAATGAAGAATTCCAATCATTAGTTACAACAATTTTAGAAACAATTGTTAAAAATGATGTAATAACTGTTGAAGAAGCTTTAGCTTTAAAAACAAGTGAAGGAACAATTGAAGAATTAATCGTTGCTAAAACAGCAAAAATTGGCGAAAAATTAAGTCTAAGAAGATTTAATAAAGTTACTAAAGCTGACAACGAATCATTCGGACAATATATCCACATGGGTGGAAAAATTGCCGTATTAATTGTAACTGAAAACACTGATGAAAATATAGCGAAGGACATTGCTATGCATGCAGCAGCAATGAGACCAAGTTATATAAGAATTGAAGAGGTCCCTACTGAAGAAGTAGAAAAAGAAAAAGTAGTTTTAACTGAACAAGCAATTAACGAAGGAAAACCTCAAGAAATTGCTGAAAAAATGGTTCAAGGACGTATTCAAAAATACTATAAAGAAATTTGTTTAGAAGAACAACCATTTGTTAAAGATGGAGATATCAATGTAAAAACATTTGCTAAAAATAATGGTGGTAGAGTTAAATCAATGTACCGTTATGAAGTAGGCGAAGGAATGGAAAAAAGAGAAGAAAACTTTGCAGAAGAAGTTGCTAAACAAATGAACGCATAAGAATATTTAAAATCTAAGAAGGTATGTCATTAACTGATATACCTTTTTTAATTCCTAATTGCATATATTAAAGCGAAAGGAAGTAAGGGGCTATGAAAATAGAAAAAAGTAGTAACCAAACGCCTAATTTTGGTTATTTAGATAAAGCACCTATCGCGATTATAATTGTAAAAGTTAAAAACAAAAAAACCATTGAATTCGGGGACTTTAGTATTGTATATGGCAACGAAGCTTTGGAAAAATTTATTGGATATAACTTTAATCAATTAGCGAGCGATGAGCGACATCAACTAGTTTGGGAAAAGCATAAGGATTATCCTAATATTCTTCATGATATTGCTTATGGCGGTATTAGAAACGAAAGGGTTGAATACCGAGAAGATGTTAATAAATACATTAAAATTTCGTATTACCAACCGGTAGAAGGCTATACAGCTTTTATTATTAGCAATATTACCAATAATAATAGTATAAGTATAGATACAATCCTGCATTATCAAAAAATTGAAGTTATCCTTAAAAATAGTATTGATTATATATTTGAAATAAATCTAGAAACTATGGAAATTTGCAAAGATGCATATATAAAAGGTAAAAACGATTTAATTAAGGATGGGATTATTATTCCAAGCGATTGGTTAAATAATAAACAAACAACTAAAGAAAGTGCTAATAAAGTTAATCAGGCAATTAATAATCTTAAAGCAGGAAATATTGAGGTTGAAGTAAATCTCGAATTAAGAGAAACTAAAAATCAGCCATTCAAATGGTTTAAGTTAGTTTTTAATACTTATATTAATCAAATCACTAATAAAAAAAGTGTTGTTGTATATGCAAAAAACACGCATAAAGATGTTATCAAATTAAATCAATTGGCAGAAAAAGCTAAGAAAGATCAAATGACGAATATTTATAATGTTGAACATGCTAAAAAAACAATTGAAACATTTTTACATCGCAATCCAAATAATAAAAGTGCTTTCTTTATTATTGATATTGATGATTTTAAATGCATTAATGACACATTTGGTCATCCCTGTGGCGATAAAGTAATTAAATTAATTGCAAGCATCTTAAAGGAATCATTTAGAAGCACAGATATAGTATTTAGAATTGGTGGTGATGAATTTGGTGTATTCGCACCTAGTTTATCAAAATTAAGTTATATAAAAACTATATGTGGGACTATAGCAGCCAAAATAAAAGATGGGGTCCCAGAACTGGATGTAACTGTTAGTATTGGAGTTTCGATAAATAATATGGATAACCCAACTTTTGATAATTATTATCATGCTGCAGATAAGATACTTTATACTGTAAAAGGAGCCGGAAAACAAGGATTTGCCATTACGCATTTTTAATGGCTTTTTTTGACTTGAAATATACAAGCGAAAATAGACATATTATTAACAAATGGTCCTGTATTAGAGGTGCCTTTACTTGTATAAACAGTGAAAATATATTATAATGAATAATAGATAGTGAGGTAGAACGATATGGAAGACCATTTAAAAATTCCAAATCATGTGGCAATAATTGTCGATGGCAATGGAAGATGGGCAACCGAACAAGGTTTATCCCGAAGCAAAGGTCACGAAGCTGGTTTTTTGAATATCAAACAATTAACCGCTTATATTTATAAAAAGGGAATAAAATATATAAGTGCATATTTATTTTCAACGGAAAATTTTAAACGTAGCGATTTAGAAGTATCATTTATAATGAATAATTTATTAGTTGATAAATTAAAAGATATCTTAGAATTTTGTCATCAAGAACAAATTCATGCTATATTTTCAGGAAAAAAAGATAAACTAACAGACAAAGTAATAATCACCATGAAAAAAATAGAAGAAGAAACAAAAAAATATCAAGAACATATATTTAATATTTGTTTTAATTATGGTGGTCATGCTGAAATAGTAGATGCCACTAAAAAAATAGTCCAAGATGTTCAAAATAAAAAAATCAATATTGATGAATTAACTGAAGAAATATTTAGTAAATACTTGTATCAGGACTTACCGCCAGTTGATTTATTGATTAGAACAAGTGGAGAGATGAGAATAAGTAACTTTATGCTATGGCAATGTTCATACGCAGAATTTTATTTTCCAAAAGTTTATTTTCCAGATTTTAAAGAAAAAGAATTTGATGAAGCTTTAAGGGAATATACAAAACGTAATCGTAGGTTTGGAGGTATTAATGATGAAAACTAGAATCATAAGTGCGATAGTTGCTTTAGTAATTTGTATTCCTATTATATTACACGGCGGAATATTATTTAATATAGCTGTTTATGTTTTAGGACTAATAGGATTAAAAGAATTTGTCGATGCTCGCAAAGGTAAAAAAGAAATTCCATTTTTAATGAAATTAATTGCTTTTGTTTTTATGTCATTAATAATATTAGTTGATGTAAATTCATTATCAACAATGTTTAGTCTCGATTATCGTGTATTAGCAGCTCTATTTTTAGCGTTTATCCTACCGGCTGTTCTATATCATAATCATAAAAGATATAATATTAGTGATGCCTTTTATTTAATCGGTGGTGTACTATTTTTAGGGATTTCAGTCGCTTTATTAATTATGTTACGTCATTTAGATTTAAAAATATTCATTTTCTTATTTACCATAACAATAACAACCGATACATTCGCGTATTTAACTGGTGAATTAATTGGTAAACATAAACTATTAACCGATATTTCACCAAAGAAAACTTGGGAAGGGTTAATCGTTGGAACAATTATGGGTGTGTTTGTAGCAGCTATGTTCTATCATACATGTATTGATCCGGATTTTAGTAAAATACTATTACTATTAATGTGTAGCTTCTTATCTTTATTAGGACAATTAGGTGACTTAGCGTTCTCAGCCATCAAAAGATATTTTGGTATCAAAGATTTTTCTAATTTAATGCCAGGGCATGGTGGTATATTAGATCGTTTAGATAGTATAATATTTGTAGTTTTAGGTTTTTCGTTTTTCATAACACTTTTATAGGGAGGAAATATGACGATAATATATTTCATAATAATTTTAGGGATAATAATATTTATCCACGAACTTGGACATTTTATTTCAGCCAAAAAATCAGGAATTTATGTCTATGAATTTTCTTTAGGGATGGGTCCTAAAATATTCAAATTTAATCGTAAAAACGATGAAACAGATTACTGCTTAAGACTTTTCCCAATTGGAGGATTTGTTCAAATGGCTGGTGAAGAAATTGAAGTTGATGAAGCAGTGCCCAAAGAAAAAAGATTTAATAATAAAACATTTGGGCAAAAATTTATTACTGTAATTGCTGGTATTTTAATGAATTTCATATTGGCCATAATTCTTTTATTTGTGGTTGGTTTACTTAACGGTTCACCACAAAACAAGACAATAATTGGTGAAGTTGATAAAAACTTTCCCGCTTATCAAGCAGGCTTAAAATCGGGTGACGAAATTATCAAAGTTAACGATAGAAACGCCAATACAAATGATAAATTAGTGCTTCAATTGCAAGTATTCCAAGGCGAAACCATTACCTTAGATGTAAAACGTGATGGTGAGATAAAGCAACTAACCGTTGAACCAAAATTATTAAAAGAAGACGGTAAAGAAGTTTATAAATTTGGATTTAAAATTCAAGATGAAGTAAAACAAGGTATTATTCCAGCTATACAATATGCCTTTACTAAATTCTTTAGTTTAATTCATCAAATGGTATTTGTAATTTTCTATTTAATAACTGGTCAAATAGGATTAGGTTCATTATCAGGACCGGTTGGTATTTACAATGTAGTTGGTAGTGCTGCAGCTACTGGCTTCGTATCATTACTATACTTAACTGCGTATATCAGTATCAATGTTGGATTTATTAATTTCTTACCAATTCCAGCCTTTGACGGCGGAAGAATCTTATTCATTATAATTGAAAAAATCAAAGGTAAACCAGTCAATCCCAAATTTGAAAATACCGTTCATACAATAGGATTTTTCCTACTCATGATTTTAATGGTTTTAATAACCTGTAACGATATTTTTAAATTATTTAAGTAGGTGAAAAATGAAAATATTAAAAAAATATTGGTATGTTATAGCGATGACCATTGCTTTAATAATTATCATGGCAATTTCTTTTTTGCCACTAGTTAACCATACATATAAAAACATTACAGAAAAAGAAGTAATTGAAATAATGGATAAGGTAAAAATTATTGACGTTAGAACATACAAAGAATATAGTGAAGGTCATATAGAAAATGCGATTAATATTCCATATGACGAACTTAGTGATCAAACATTTGATTATAATAAAAAAGGGAAAATAGTTGTTTATTATCGTACAGGCGCGCGTAGTAAAGTAGCTGCTGCTAAATTAGTAGATTTAGGTTATACTAGAGTTTATGATTTAGGTGGTATTGACAAATGGACAGGGAAAATAGTTACCAATTAAGGAGGGTACAATGTTAAAAGTAAACAAAATAACAAAATACTACGATGACTTTTGTGCGGTTGACCATCTATCATTTGAAGTTAGACCAGGTGAGATATTTGGTTTGCTAGGAGTTAATGGTGCTGGTAAAACAACAACATTTAGAATGATTATAGGATTACTTGATCCTACTAGTGGACAAGTTACCTTAGATGATAAAAAAATAAACTATGATGTAACAGATCAAATAGGTTTTTTAACTGAAGAACGTAGCTTACTTACAAAGTTAACCGTTAGAGAGCAAAGTCATTACTATGGTGTTTTAAAAGGAATGAAAGAAAAGGAAATTGATGAAAGACTAACTTATTTATTAAAGAAATTTGGTATTGAAAGTTATCTAGATAAAAAAATCAAAGAACTTTCAAAAGGTAATCAACAAAAAATTCAATTCATTACCGCTATTTTGAATAGTCCCAAATTATTAATATGTGATGAACCGTTCTCAGGATTAGACCCATTCAATGTTGAATTATTTAAAAAAGAATTAACAGAGATGGCTGCTAATGGCAGTATGATAATTTTTTCATCACACCGTATGGAACATGTTGAACTATTTTGTAAAAAACTAGTTGTCATGAAGGGTGGGAAAGCTGTTTTAGAAGGTGACTTAAAAGATATCAAAAGACAATACCGTAAGAAGAATATTAAAATTAAAGGTAATATCGATGTTGAAAAAATCAAACAAATTGAAGGCGCGCTAGAAGTAACTACTTTACCAGATCAATATGAAATAAAAATTGCTGATGAAAATGTTACTGATAGAGTATTTAAAGAAGTTTGTAAAGGAACTAACATAACAGAATTCGTTGTAGAAGAACCAAGCTTAAATGAAATATTTATAGCAAAAGTAGGTGAAACATATGAAAACTAAATTAAAGTACTTAGTAGGCATTAGTTTAAAACGTAAAGTAAAAACAAAATGGTTTTTAATCGTTAATATTTTGCTTTTAGTCTTAATTGCTGGTCTTATTAATATGGATAGTGTCATTAAAATGTTTGGAGGAGATTTTGATAAAAAACAAGCTGTTTATGTTATTGATAATTCAGGTAAAACTTTTGATACATTAAAAGATCAAAATGATAATTATGCTTCCATGTTTGGTGAAGATGAGAAATCTAAATTTGAAGTTAAAAAAACCAATAAAACTAAAGACCAAATATTTGAAGATAAAGAAAATAAAGATACATGGCTTTTGGTGATAGATAATAGTCCAGAGAATGTTTTTAAAGCTACAATTATATCCGAGGGTTTTATAGCCACTACTGATTATGCTGAAATTCAATCAATAATCAATAGTACTAAAGGTGTAATTGCTTTAAAAGAAACGAGCATTAGCCCAACTGAATTAGCAAAAATATCATCCCCAGTTGTGATTGAAAGACAAGTTTTAGACTCTAGTAAAAAAAGTGAAGATGAAAGTATGCAGATGATTATGTCAACTGTATTCCCAATCTTCATCTTACCATTTTTCATGTTGACAATTTTCTTAGTTCAAATGATTGGGGCTGAAGTTAATGATGAAAAAACAACTAGAGGAATGGAGATTATTATTTCTAATGTTTCCCCAAAAACTCATTTACTATCTAAGATAATTGCAAGTAATGCCTTTGTATTAATTCAAGGCGCCCTCTTGATACTGTTTGCCGGTATAGGGATTTTAATAAGGTCCTTTATAGGTTCAGGCAGTATAATGGATATGGGAAGTCTGGATGTTGGGAAAACTCTTACCGATTTAATGGCTAGTGATATTGGAACTCAATTAGTTTATATCATTCCATTAGCGTTATTAATGATGGTATTAACCTTTATTGCATATTCATTATTGGCTGGGGTATTAGCATCAATGACCACTAATATTGAAGACTTCCAACAATTACAAACTCCAATAATGTTAATATCTTTAGTGGGATATTATTTGGCAATAATGGCTGGAGTATTTGAAGGTTCATTATTTATAAAAGTATTAGCGTTTGTTCCGTTCATATCTGCTATTTTGGCCCCTTGTTTATTAGTACTGGGGCAGATAGGAATATTTGAATTTGTCATCGCGATATTATTAGTGATATTAGTAATATTTTTATTAGTAAAATATGGATTTAAAATTTATAAACAAGGTATTTTAAATTATTCTTCAAAAGATTTATGGAAGAAAATGTTTAAAGCTTTAAAAAATAAAGAATTAAAGTAACTAATGTTACTTTTCTGCGAGAGTGGTGGAATTGGTAGACACGCAGGCTTGAGGGGCTTGTGAAGAGATTCGTGTGGGTTCAAGTCCCATCTTTCGCACCATTTAAAAAAGAAAACACTTCAATTATGAAGTGTCT
>CAZIDO010000055.1:0-7556 GCA_964538005.1 uncultured Muribaculaceae bacterium | reverse complement strand
TTATTTTTATCAGTTTTTATATATTCATCCGAAACTTCTTGACACTAACAAAAAGGAGATTGTGTGTAATGGTTTGGGGATAAAATATACAAAAAGGAAGACCTTTGTTAAAATGTAGTTGAAATAAACACTTAAGGAAAAAGTTAACCGCTCAATCCAAATAAAGGTGTCTTTAATTATATTGATTTGGTTTCTAATTTAGATTTGTCTCTTTGTGAAATTGCTAAAACATCTCTAATTACTATTATTGAATCTTTAGATAATCCTTACTCTATTTCTAGCAAAGTAGAATAAATAATAAACTCATTAACAAACTGTCTTTTGCTTCCTTAGATAATTCTTTTATTGATAATTGTTTAGACTATATTGATTATGTTTATGATATTAACAAGATTAAAACAATTTATATTATGGGAGATGGGCATTATGGATTAAAAATCTTAAATATAATTTCAAACTTTATCCTAATATTAATGTTATGTATGCTTTGCCCCTCCTAATTTTTACTAATTATATTTTAACAGGTTCTTATTAAAGCTATCTAATTTAGTATAACCTATCCACATTTGCTAATTCAAAAAAGAAAAGCTACATTCTTCTTTTCTTCCTTATTTTTTTTCCAAACCTCTTTACACTAACAGAAAAAAGATTTAAATAAATAAATCTTATGCATTTCCTTTTTTTACAATTATTCTTTTAGCTACTTTATAGTCAATACTCGTGATTTTTTTCACATCAATTTCAGTTAAAAGGTTATATGGAACTTTATCATTAGTATTAACATCGGTTTTTATTGTTAATGGCGTCCCAACACTTTGATTTACATTGAAAGTAAATGTATAACCCAAATCAGCTTTGGCATCTTTATTTTGCAAATTAATAATACCTATTCCATTTTCATTTTTTAATGAAATGACATATCCTTTTACATTGACACTATTAGCCTGACCATTTTTGACTTTAATTGTTGTCTGTTCTTTTTCAGCTTTTTTAGATTCCTCTTTTTGTTTACCATTACCACATCCAGTTAAACAAACAACAGCAATTAATAATATTACTAATTTTTTCATATCTTCCTCCTACCAATAACTAATATAAAATCTAACATATGTTGTTGGACTTACATTACCCGCATTGTCATAAGAACGTAGGCGATAATCGATAAAAGTCGATACATTTTGACCATTGCCATCATCGGCAGACCAACTACCACAATCACCAGTAAACCACCAATTACATTTTTCAGCATCACCATTATGATCCCAATAATATTGAAGTTGATTTATACCGCTGCCCCCAGCATCATAAGTGGTGTAACTTCCATCAAACCACCACGAACTATAGCGACCAGTTGAAATATAAATTTCACAGTAAACATCACTAGTAGAATATGCGGATTTAGCTGAACAGTTTTCACTAACGTTTAAATCTCCACCAAAACTAAATCTTCCATATGGAGCATAAGGTCTGGTGGCGTCCCTTTTAAAAGCTGGAGTACTAGCACTACCAACATTCCCCGCGACATCTTTAACGAAACAAGAATAAGCTGTACTTGTAGTATCTGTACTATGAGTCATTGATGTTGCAGTATTATAAACGGCTGTTGAATTAGAATTCATACCGAAAGCCGCTAATCCACTTCCTCCTGTATCTCCTTTAGCTGTCATTGTTATTCCGACATTACTAACATACCAACTATTCCATCCACCACTACCACTTGATATTCCAATACTACAAGTTGGTTTTACAGTATCAACTTGAACTGGTGCGGTTGCTTGACATTTACCCGTATTACCAGCTTTATCAATAACATAACCATAGTATGTTCCTGAAGTTGCTCCTGGAACTGAGATAACACCATTATAAGTAGGTGTAGTTGATGTTGTTAATCCATAATTAACAAGACCACTTCCTCCAGTATCAGATTTACTAGCCAAAGTAACTGTTACAGGTGCTGGCGTCCAACCTGTCTTACTTAAGGCCACAGTACACGTTGGTGCTATCGAATCAACTTTTAATACTTGTTTCTCTTTTTCTTGAACAGGATATGAAGTATCTTCTTTTTTTAAAATTCTCGCATATATAGTTCCACTTACTTCACCGCTTTTAGTAAATGTAACATTTTGGGTGGCTAAAGCTGTGGTCCAAGCCCCATTATCTTGTTTATATTGATAAATATATTTATCGGCTGTCAAAATAGTCGAAGGGAAAGTAATAGTTGCTACTTTTGATGGTTTCCATTGACTATTATTAGCTACAGTAATAATAATATCAGATGGAGATGTCGCTTTACACTGACTATCATTAACCAAAGCAAAGCTACGTCTTTTTTCTGTACCGATTTCGACTTTTACTTTTTTAGTGGCATAATCTTCGTTGTTTTGAAAATCTTTCATTGTTCCACTAAGACTACCTTTATCGATTAGATTTTCAACAGGAATACAGTAGATATAGCCAGGTTTACTTGGAAATTGGTCGACATCGTCATCCATATATAAATTAGCAGCCTCAAAAACTATTTGTTCTTGAGCTTTACTAGCATCACCACTTGAACCTTTTATTCCGTTGATAATTGTTGGCGCGATGACTAGTGCTAAAACAGATATTACTACGATTACTGCTAATATTTCTGTTAATGTAAATCCTTTATTTTTTCTCATCTTATCCCTACCTTATTTCCTTGATTATATCACCGTTAAATTTATAGTGTCAACTTTTTTATTTGGGCTACCGTACAGCCATGATTAAAGTAACCGGTTTGAAAATCAATTACTTCTTTATTCTTATTTAAAGTGTTTATTGTTTGTTCTTTTAAAATACCTTGACCAATTCCATGAACGATGACAATTATTTCTTTGCCCATTTTTTGATTGTCATTAATAAAATCATTAATAGCTACTCTAGCCATTTCACGTTCGTAACCGTGCAAATCTAATTTTGGATAACTGTCTAGAAAAATAACCTCACTTAACTTGCTCATATACTTCTTGCATTTCTTCTAAAGTTGGGATTGATTTATAACCCCCGACTCTAGTTACTGATAAAGCTCCAGCAATATTAGCAAATTTTAATGTTTTCTCAAAATTAAATCCTTTAGCTATCCCATAGGTAAAAGCTCCATGGAAAATATCGCCAGCACCAGTTGAATCGATAGTTTTCACTTTAATTGAAGGCATAATTTTTATTTGACCATCACTGCGATATAAACAACCATTAGCTTCTAAAGTAATAACAATAGTGTTTTTAAACATATCTTCCATTTTGTTATAAACATCAACTAATGTTTTCTTATCTTCAAAATCTATTTTAATACCAGTTACTTTTTCCGCAAAGTCTTTAGAACAAACTAAATATTTAACCATTCTTGCTAGCTCAACCACTTCACTTTTGTCGCGTCCGGCATCAATGATACTAATAGCGTTGGGATATTCTTTTAATATTTGTTTTGATGCCATATGCTCATGACCATCAATTAAAATAATATCTGGTGCTTCTAATGGCTTGAAAGGAACCATTTGTACATGCTTTGGTACATACTGTAAAATAGTTCTTCCTCCAGTTGAACGATTTGATAAAATCAAACTATGTGAAGTTTCACATTCATCAGAAAGGGCCAAATAATTAGTGCCTATTCTATTTAATGAAAATTCTTTTTTTATTCTTTTTCCATAATCATCATTGCCAAGTAATCCAGCTATTTCTACCGTTTGTCCCCATTTTCCTAATAAGAATGCAGCTATTCCCGCCGGCCCTCCAGCACACTCGGTTTTTTCATAGCACCTTAATTTAGTATTTTCTTTGGGAAAAGCGTCGGTTGGGAAAGTAATATCATAGGTAACATGTCCAATACATAAAATTCTCATTATTTATTCTCCTTTATAACAGCTACAGCCGCTGCCAATATAGCCCCTGGAACACGATATGGGGAGCAAGAAACATAATCTAGACCTATTTTATGGCAAAATTCAATACTGTCTGAATCGCCACCATGTTCACCGCATATTCCAAGTTCAATTTTAGGATTAGCTGATTTGGCTAAAGTAACAGCTACTTTTAGTAATTTACCAACACCCTCTTGGTCAATTGTTTTAAATGGGTCTTTAGCAAATATTCCTTTATTATAATAATCCTTTAAGAATGCCCCTGCGTCATCTCTGGAAAAACCATAAGTCATTTGGGTTAAATCATTAGTTCCAAAACTAAAGAAATCAGCCTCTTTAGCAATTTCGTCAGCTAGGATAGCACTTCTTGGTACTTCAATCATGGTCCCAAGTTCATATTTAATTTCGGTTTTATATTCTTGCATTACTTCTTCAGCTGTCTTTTTAATTATTTCATTTAAATATTTTAGTTCATTAATATCTCCGATTAATGGAATCATTAATTCCGGTTTTACTTTATATCCTTCTTTAACAACTGTTATTGCGGCTCCAATAATTGCTTTGGTTTGCATTACTGCTATTTCTGGATAAGTAATTGCTAAACGACAACCACGATGCCCCATCATTGGATTGAATTCTTTTAGTGATGTTAGTTTTTCTTTTAACTTTTCTTCAGTTATTTTAAGCGAATTAGCTAATTTAGTAATTTCTTCATCTGTTTTAGGTAGAAATTCATGTAATGGTGGATCCAAATATCTAATGGTTACTTTTTTATCATTCATTGCTCTAAATATTTTTTCAAAGTCTTCTCTTTGCATTGGCAAGATTTCTTTTAAAGCTTTTTCTCTTTCTTCAGTTGTTTCTGAAATAATCATTTTACGGATTGCAAAAATTTTCTTTTCTTCAAAAAACATATGCTCAGTACGACATAAACCTATGCCCTCTGCTTTAAATTGTAAAGCCATTTTAGCATCTTTTTCTGTATCGGCATTAGTTCTAATACCTAGTTTTTTTATTTTATTAGCCCATAACATAAAAGTTTCAAAGTCGCCAGTAACATCTGGTTCTGTTGTTTCTATTTCGCCTTCTAAAACTTGTCCTGTATTTCCATCTAAAGATATTTTACTACCTTCTTCATATATATCGTCATTAATTGACATGGTTTTATTTGCTTCATCAACGATTAAATCATGACAACCACTAACACAACACCTACCAATTCCACGAGCGACAACAGCAGCATGGCTGGTCATTCCACCTCTAACGGTTAAAATGCCAACCGCTGTGTTCATGCCCTCTATATCTTCTGGTGAGGTTTCATTTCTAACTAAGATTGGCTGTCCACCTTCGGCTTTAGCTTTTAAAACATCTTTAACATTGAAGTATATTTCTCCAGATACTGCCCCCGGTGATGCTGGTAATCCCTTAGCAATTAATTTTGCTTTATTTAAAGCTTCTTTGTTAAACATTGGATGCAATAAATCATCTAATTTATTTGGGTCTATTCTAAGCAGTGCTTCTTCTTGGGTTATTAGTCCTTCTTTAACCATGCTTACGGCGATTGTTAGAGCAGATAATGTTGTTCTTTTACCATTACGTGTTTGAAGCATGAATAATTTACCTTTTTCTACGGTAAATTCCATATCTTGCATATCTTGGTAATGACGTTCTAATATTTTAGAAATATCTTTTAAATCTTTATATACGTTTGGGTAATCTCTTTCTAATGCGTCAATTGAATGAGGCGTTCTAACGCCTGCTACAATATCTTCCCCTTGAGCTTTTTCTAAATATTCACCATATAATTTATTTTCACCAGTTGATGGGTTACGAGAAAAAGCTACACCTGTTAATGAATCATCAGTTAAGTTACCATAAACCATTTCTTGGACATTAACTGCCGTTCCTAAGGTATTACTGATATTATTCATTTGACGATATATTTTAGCCCTTTCAGTATTCCATGAACGGAAAACAGCTTTAATAGCTTCTATTAATTGGCTTTTAGGATCTTGGGGAAATTCTTCTTTAGTTAATTTTTTATAGATTTTTTTGCTTTCCATAGCAATTTCATACATATCGTCAGCGGTTAAATCTAAGTCATTGGTTATTCTTTTTGCGTCTTTTTTATGTTGCAATAATTTCTCAAATTCTTCTTTACCTTTACCCATTACAACATCAGCAAACATCATAATTAAACGACGATATGAATCATATATAAAGCGAATGCTATTTTCATTTTTTGCTAAAGACTTGGTTATTTCATCATTTAATCCCAAATTTAAAATAGTATCCATCATCCCCGGCATACTGATTGGTGAACCACTACGTACAGATAGTAATAGCGGAGTATCAATATCTCCTACTTTCTTCCCAGTAACATTTTCTAAGGTTGCTAAAGAATTAAGAATTTCTTCTTCAACATTGTCATCTATCTGTTCATTTAATTCGTAATATAAATTACATGCTTTGGTAGCTACCGTAAATCCTTTGGGAACTGGTAAACCCATATTAGCCATTTCAGCTAAATTAGCTCCTTTACCACCTAAAATGTCGCGCATGTCTTTATTGCCTTCACTAAATAAGTATACATATTTTGTCATCTGCACTCGCTCCTTTCTATTCTTTTATCATTATACCAAAATATGGTTTGTTTTTGCTATTAATATCGAGAACTTTGACATTTTTTAACGTTTTTTAGCTCTTGGATGGCTATTTAAATAAACGTTTCTTAATCTTTCATTTGACACATGGGTATAAATGCTAGTGGTTGATAGATTTTCATGTCCTAACAAATCGCCTACACTTTTTAAATCGGCGCCCTCATTTAACATGTGGGTAGCATATGTATGCCTTAAAGTATGGGGTGATACATGTACATCAATCCTCGCTTTTTTTACATTGTCATTTATTATGATTCTAACTATACGTTCATTTGTTTTTTCTCCATGTTTATTTGGAAATAAGTATTCACTGCTCGGTAATTTTGTTCTTCCGTCACTCATATATAGTTTTAATAGTTCGTTACATCTGTGTCCATAATAAGCATATCTTTCTTTATTTCCTTTACCTAAAATTAATATTTTTTGTTCACTAAAATTGATATCTTTTATTTTTATATTTACTAGTTCGCTAACACGAATACCGGTTGAATAAAGCATTTCCATCATTAAAGCATCTCTCTGACCATCAGCTGTTTTTAAATTAGGAACTGCTAATAATTTTTCAACATCATTATAATTTAAATAGTTTGGTAGTTTTTTTTCGTGTTTAGGATTGCTAATTAAAGGCATAGGATTATTTATTATTATTTTTTCTGCTTCTAAATATTTAAAATAACTTTTTAAAGTACTTACTTTCCTGGATATTGTAGCATTACTATATTTTTTATCATATAAAACTTTTAAGTAGTTTCTAATTACTTTTAAATCAACGTTATTTATTTTTGTATCTTTTAAAAACGCATAAAAAGCTTCTAAATCCTTTTTGTAATTTAGTACTGTATGATCAGAAAAGTTTTTTTCATATTTTAAGTAATTTAAAAATTTATCTATATCCATAGTTTCACCTATGATAATTATAGCACGTATAATGTTGAACATAAAGATTTGAGATTACAGAATTTGAAATTTTTATGTTTTTTGCTATTATAGATGGCAATCGGTAAAGACGGAT
>CAZIDO010000054.1:0-7557 GCA_964538005.1 uncultured Muribaculaceae bacterium | reverse complement strand
TATTGAAAATAAAATAGTGCGGTGAATCACTCACCAACACTATTTATAATACAACTTTAAAATAAGAAGAGTAATCTTCTTTTTTGTTTACTTTATATTATCTTTCATTGACTTTGAAGGTCAAATAATTTATAATTTATATAGAATAGATAGGGTGAAAAAATGGGAAGAAAAGCATTTACATTAATTGAATTAATTGCAGTTATAGTTATATTGTCTTTAATTGCTTTAATTGTTTTTCCAGCAATAAATAGTGTGCTTAAAAATTCAAAAGAACAAGCATATGAAGACCAAAAGGCTATAGTTATTAAGGCTGCTAAACAGTACTGCTATGAAGATCGTGATTGTGTTTTGCCAGAAATGATAGATGGCGCTACAGGTACTATCGCATTAGATAAATTAATTAGTAAAGGGTACTTGTCTGATAATGAAATAAAAGATCCCCGTAACACAAAAAAGAATTTAACCGGTAGTGTAATTGTAACTTATACTTCAAAACAATATGTATATAGTTATAGTGAAACATCTAATAAAACTAGTTTAGTTAATTTTATTAAAGAGCAGTCATTAGAGGCGACCAATTTAAAAGCTTATGACAATGTTTATAAAGGAACTAATCCAAATAATTATATAACATTTAGTGGCGGTAAATGGCGTATTTTAAAAATTAATGACAACGATACGCTTACGATTGTTAACGTTGATACTCCGGTAACAACGAGTACTTGGGGAACAACAGTTGACTATGAAACGGCATCAATCAGAACTACGCTTAATAATATATATAACGGCTATAGTAGTAAAAATTTAATTGTCCAAAGTAATTATTGTATTGGTGCTCCTGGAAATGAATGTAGTTCGACAGTTAAAACCTCGGTAGGGTTATTATCTTTTCAAGATTATAAAGCGGCGTCTAATTACTCAAATTGTAGTATGAGTACGGGAATTAACTGTACATCTGGAAATTATCTAATAAGTTTAGCTAATGTTGGGGCGGAGTATATGATGTCTATTAATGGTAATACGGTATATACAATTATTCCGGCAACTGGAGCTGTGGCTAATGTGGCGCCGACGACAAGTGCAAAGATTCGACCAGTTGTTACATTAAGCGCTAATGTAAATAGAACAGGTGGAACAGGTACTAGTAGTTTGCCATTTACTGTTAGTTGAAAAGATAAAACAAATATAGTATAATGAATAAAGTATTTGAGGTGATAAAATGAAAGGAATCGAAAAATTTTTCAAAACTCATAAAAAAGGATGTATTATTGGAGGTTCGGTTGTTTTAGGAATTATTGTAATCTTCTTTACAATCTTCTTTATTATTCCATCATTTGGTAATAATAATTATGGTCATCGTTTAGATGATGTTGATAGTCATAAAGTATCAACCAGTACTGTTAATAATATCAAAGATGATGTTAAAAAAACTAATGGAGTTACTAAAGTTAGCTATCATCAAGAGGGTAGAGTATTAAACTTTACAATAACTTTGGATGGTACAGTTGCTGTTGCTGATGCTAAAAAATATGCTGAAGAGGTAACTAAAGGACTTAGTAAAAAGAATTTAAAATACTATGATGTTCAAGTTTTCTTAAATTCTAAAGGTGATGCTGAAGGATATCCTACAATAGGTTACCACAGTAAAGGTTCTAGTGAATTTTCTTGGGGGAATGCAGGTGAAGAACGTGAATAAAAAGACGGGAGTTATCGTCTTAATCATTGTCCTTATTTTAGCAGTAGCTGGAATAACTTATTATTTTACCAATGAGGATAAACAAACAACTTTAACTGTTAGTGAGAAACAATGGATTGAAAGCAATAAAAATAAAGTAATTGATTTATCAATTCCAAGTGATGTTCCAGTGTTAAATAGCAATGGAACAGGTATTGTTTTTGATTTTTTATCTTCTTTAGAAAAAGATACAAAATTAGACTTTAATAAATTATCATATGATATCAGTGATAAACCAACTAGTGATTATGCAATCACAGTTACTGATAAAAAAAGTGATAAAGACATCCTCATCTATCAAGATAACTATGTTTTAGTTACAAGAACTAAAACAAAATATAGTGATGTACGCACCCTTAAAAATATGATTGTTGGCGTTTTAGACGATGATGTATCAGCAATCAATAAATATTTATTAGGAAGTACTGATTTAACTTATAAAACATATAAAGACGTAAACACTATGATTGATGACATAAAAAATAATACTATTGATGCCATGACAGTACCAAGACTGGCATATTTAAACGATGTTATCGGAAATAAAGATTTAAATATTGCCTATAATATTACTGAATATACTGAGGATTATGTTTTAAAACTAGGTAATACAGATAAATTAAATAAAATATTAAATAAATACTATGCAAAATGGAGCAAAGAAAATTTAGAAAAATCTTTCACTAAACATTTAATATCTAACTATTTTGACGTAAAAAAAGTTAATGAAAAAGAAGAAGTTAAATTCAGAAGTAAACGTTATGACTATGGATTTGTTTTAAATAGTCCATTTGATATGACCACTAAAGATGGTTTACGCGGTATTAACTATAACTTCTTAAGTAATTTTGCTAAAGCTTCAAACATTGAAATAAATTATAAAAAGTATTCTTCAATTGATAGCATGGTAAAAGATTTTGAAACTAACAAATTAGATGTTATTTTTGACAATCAAAGTAAAGAAAAATTCAATATGGATGTCTATAAAACAACATCTGTATATGACGAAAGAGTTTCAATTATTACTAATCAAAAAACTGATTTAGTTTTTAACTCAGTTAATTCACTTACTGACAAAACAGTTAAAACCGTTAAAGACAGTAAAATTGATAAATACTTAAAAGATCATGGTGTAAAAACGGAAACATACGACAATACAACTTCATTAATCAAACATTTAAACGATAATGATTTAGCGGCTATTGATTATTATACATATGATAATTATGTTCGTACAGATCTTAAAAAGTTTAAAAATTTATTTACATTTAATTTAGAAAGTGATTATACCTTTACTGGCCGTGATATTTCAGCTAATAAGACTTTCAATGAATTATTAAATTTCTATTTATCTTTTGAAAATAGCAATAAAATGATAAATACTAGTTATAAAGAGCTGTTAAATTACAATACTAGTAATAGATTACTTCAAATTTTACTGGGCGTATTCGGTGCTATCTTATTAGTGCTTATTGGAATTTTAACTGGTAAATTCTTTAAGCGCCGAAAAACTCATAATGCTAAATTATCTAAAACTGATAAATTACGTTACATTGATACTTTAACATCACTTAAAAATCGTAATTATTTAAATGATAATTCTGTTAAATGGGATGAAAGTGAAGTATATCCGCAAACAATAATAATTATTGATTTAAATAATATAGCTTATATTAACGATAACTTTGGTCATGCTGAAGGGGACAAAGTAATTGTTGAGGGTGCGGGAATTCTAATCGGTAATCAATTGCCAAATAGTGAAATTATCCGTACAAATGGTAATGAATTCTTAATCTTTATGGTTGGTCATGAAGAAAAAGATGTTGTTACTTATATCCGTAAATTACATAAAGAATTTAAAACTGTTTCACATGGTTTTGGGGCTGCTATTGGTTATAGTATGATAACTGATGAAATCAAAACAATTGATGATGCGGTTAACGAAGCTACTTTAGATATGCGAAATAACAAAGAAGAAGACAAATAAGAAAGAGGCTAAGCCCATGAAAAAATTTATGAAAAAGCTTGTTGATATTTTCATGAAACCGGAAATGATGATACTACCTGGGCAATTAGCCTTTTTTATCATTTTAGCAATTTTTCCATTATTAACTTTAGTTGGTTATGTTGGCTCTAATATTTCATTATTTTCTAATGCATTTGTATCAATGATGAATAATGTGGTTCCTGAAGATATTTCAAAAATAATACTACCATTTATGACTGAGAGTCATATAACTGGTAATATTGCTTTTTTCCTAATTGTCGGTTTATATTTAATATCTAATGGAACTAACTCATTAATTGTAACTTCTAATGAATTATTTGGAATTCCTCATGCTTCAACTTTAAAAAGAAGAACTAAAGCTTTCTTCATGATTTTATTATTGATGGCTTTATTTATCTTTATTGTTTTGGTTTTAGCTTATGGTAATGTCATTGCTAAAACGATAATTAATTTTGAATTTTTTGCTGGTATTAGTGATAAGTTATATACGATATTTATTTTATTAAAATGGCCAATTTCCTTTATATGTATTTTCTGGTCAATTAAAGTCATTTATGCTTTAGCACCTGATGCTAGGATTCCTAGCAAATACATGAATAAAGGCGCATTATTCACCACTTTTGGGTGGATAATTGCAACAGCCATTTACTCGTTATATGTGTCTAATTTTGCTAATTATCAAATGTTTTATGGAGGTATTTCCTCAATCATTGTTATGATGATTTGGATTTATTTCTTATCATATATCTTAGTTATGGGAATTGCTATTAATTCAACTGATTATGAAACTAATAAGCATAAAAACGAAATTCCTGAACAGGTTAAGTAAGGGGTACATGATTTATTACCGTGTGTATCTCACCCACAGACTACTAGTACTTGACTCGATTTAACTGAGAATTTGAGAAGTATTATTTGGTAATAATCTCCTTACTTTTGACTAAGTAATTAGTAAAGTGGTGAAAAACCACTTTTTTTTGTTGAAAAAAAATGGTATAATGGAAAAGTATAAAACGAGGTGAATTATGAAAAACCGTTTAAAAGAATTGGGAACTAAAACAAAAGTTTTTATTAAGAAATTTTTACTTAGTGCCAAACACTATTTTAGACACAACGCGTTATTTATTACATTTGTAATAACAACTTTAATAATTGGAAGTATGCTTAGATTTTTTACTGTTAAAAACTTTATAGCTATTAGTCCAATTTTGGCTGATTTAGCCGTTATTTTATTTGTTGGAGCATTGGGATATTTATTTAAACCTAAAAATAGATTTAAATATTATTTTGTATGGTCAATTATTTTTACATTAATTTGTGTAATTAATTCAGCATACTATTCAAACTATGCTTCGTTTGCGTCTTTCTCTTTATTAGCAACTTCGGTTCAAATATTTGGAGTTAGTGATGCCTTAAATACGATTATCGAGCTTAAAGACTTTAGTTATATATTCGCTCCTTTGATTTTATATTTAGTTCATCGAAAATATCGACATACTAGTTTTTATGATTCTGTGATTACTAAATCTCAGTCTAGGGTTACTTTATTAAAAACTTTATTAGTCGGAGCGATTACGTTAGGTTTCTTTATGTCAACTGTAACTGGCACAGATATTAGTCGTTTATATAAACAATGGAATCGCGAATATGTTGTAATGAAATTTGGAGCTTTTGTTTATCAAGGTAATGATTTGATTGCTAGTTTAAAACCACAAATAAGTCCGTTATTTGGTTATGATAAAGCTGCTAAAGATTTTAGAGAGTACTATGATGAAAATCCATCTGTTAAGAGTGATAATAAATATACGGATATTTACAAAGGTAAAAATGTTATTGTTATTCACGCTGAAAGTATCCAGAATTTCTTAATAGGTAATGAAATTAATGGTGCAGCTATTACTCCTAATTTAAACAAATTATCAAAAGAAGGTTTATATTTCTCTAATTTCTATTCACAAGAAAGTGTTGGAACCAGTAGCGATACAGAGTTTACTTTTAACACTTCTTTATTACCTGCTAGTAATGGTACCGTCTTTGTTAGTTATTGGGATCGTGAATATACTTCAATTCCGAAATTACTTAAAAAAGAAGATTATTATACGTTCAGTATGCATGCGAATAAAGGAAATTTTTGGAATAGAGATGCCATGCATAAAAAATTAGGTTATGATAAATTTTATAATTATAAAACAGATTATACAATTAATGATGAAGCCATTATTGGATTAGGTTTAAATGATAAATCATTCTTTAAACAATCAGTGGAAAAAATTAAAAAAATCGACGAGAAAAACAAAAAATGGTATGGTTTATCTATAATGTTAACAAATCATACACCATTTACTGGTTTAGAGGATAGTACTGATATAGATTTAACTCAGAAATACAATAAGACTAATCCAGAAACGGGAACGACAGAAGAAGTAGTTAATAATTATTTAAAAGATAAAACTTTAGGTAATTACTTTACAACTGCCCATTATGCTGATGAAGCGATTGGAGAATTTGTTAATGAATTAGATGCTGCTGGTTTATTAGATAATACAGTTTTAGTTATCTATGGTGACCATGACGCTAAAATCAAGCGTTCAGAGTATGATTATTATTATAATTATAATCCAGAAACAGATTCTAAATATGACAAAGATGATCCTCGATATAAAGAGTTCACTAAATACGACTATGAGTTAAATCGTAAAGTTCCATTTATTATTTGGACTAAAGATGATCAAGCTCAAAAAGAAGTTAAAACAGTTATGGGAATGTACGATGTTTTACCAACATTAGGTAATATTTTGGGCATTTATAGTCCATATGCTTTAGGGCATGATGTCTTTAGCATTGATGAAAACTTTGTTGTTTTCCCTAATGGAAACTGGATAACTAATAAAATGTATTACGATAGTCAAAGTGATGAAGGAGTTTCATTAGACCAAAATGCCGTTATAAGTGCGGATTATATTCAAAAATACACCAAACGTGCTGAACAAGAGGTAACGGTATCTAATGATATTATTGTTCACGATTTAATTAAAAAAACAAAAGAAAGTAATAAAGTAATTAAGGAGAATAAAAATGGCTAGAAGAAAAATAAGTAAAAAGAAAATAACTATATTTGTCATTGTTCTAATATTAGTTTTAGGAGTAGCAAGTTACTTTATTTTCTTTAATAAAGGTTCTAAGGATGATACTATTAAAGTTGAAAGCGTTGATAAAATTGAAGGATATGATTATACTTTAAAAAGCACTGCAACTAAGTATTACAAATCTTTATTTAAAGAATTAAAAGAAGTGTTAGAAGCTGATGATGTCGATGAAGAAAAATATGCTGATTTAGTAACAAAACTATTTGTTGCAGATTTCTTTAATTTAGATAATAAAGTAAGTAAAACTGATATTGGTGGCTTACAATTTGTTTATAAAGACTATCGTTCAGACTTTGAAAAATATGCAAGTAGTTCCATGTATAAAAGTGTTGAAAGCAATGTTTATGGAGATCGTAAACAATCGTTGCCCGTTGTAATAAAAGTATCAACGGAAACACCAGTTACAGCAAGTTTCAAGTATGGTAATAATACTGACGACAAAGCTTATAAAATTAATTTTGATATTGAATATAAAGAAGATATGGGATATCAAAAATCAGGAGTTGTAACTTTAATTCATAACGATAAAAAATTAGAAACAGCTTCAATGGAAGAATCTAGTTAAAACTAGATTTTTTTTATGCAAAAATTTCCATATTTCGACAAAATGCGTTAACTATAGAGATAACGTCCCCCAATATAGACAAATATCATGTTTATCAGTA
>CAZIDO010000053.1:0-8004 GCA_964538005.1 uncultured Muribaculaceae bacterium | reverse complement strand
ATAGATAACAATTCTAAATATCAGTTTTTATTTTGTATACTTTTTCAGTAGTCTCGCTTAAAGCCTTCCTATATTTTTAAATGTTTTCTAACGGCTCTCCACGAACCAAACATACCTACTAAAACCCCAATGCCTAATAACAATAATGAAATAGTATACACAAATGGAGTTGGCGGAATAAGTTTGATAAATGGTGAGAATAGATGACCATCAAAATGTTGATAAACGCTAACATATCCATAGATAGTCATGATGATTGGAATAATTGCTCCTAAAGCCCCTAATAATAAACCTTCTATAATGAATGGTATTCTAATATTTAAATTAGAAGCTCCTATTAAACGCATAATACTTATTTCTCTTTGTCTTGAAGAAATAGTAATTTTAATTGTATTTGAAATTAGGAAGGCAGTTACTAAGATTAAAGCAACAACTGAGATTAAACAAATTTTATTAATAATATCAAATGATGAAATTAATTGTTCAACCATTCCTTCACCATATTTTACTAAGGTAACACCTTCTATTTTTTTAACTTGTTTTGCTACATTGTCAATATGATTAATTTCTTTTACTTTAATTAAGAAAGTATTTTGAATTGGATTTTCATCATTAGACCAATTTTTCATGATACTTGCAAAGACGTCTGATGATTCCATCATATCTTTAGTTATATCTTTTTTAGATTGAAATTCATATTTTTGAACATTTTCAATAACACTTATTTTATCTTTAACTTCATCGATTTTTTCATCGTTAAGTGAATTATCTAAGAAGGCAACTATAGTGACATCTTTTTCAACTAAAGTAGTAAAATTACTAACGTTATATGAAAGAATAATTGATACAGCAACAACTATTAAAGTAATGGTTATACATGATATTGATGCGAGTGATAAAGAGAAATTTCTGAAAACTCCTTTAAATGCATCACGGAAGTTTCTTCCAACGATTCTAAATGTCTTCATTATTTATACGTCCCTTCTGGATAATCTTTTAAAAGTCTACCTGAATCTAGTACAATAACGCGTTTACTCATTTTTCTAACGATATCAATACTGTGGGTAACCATAATAATTGTTGTGCCTAATTTATTAATTTCTTCCAATACTTTCATTATTTCCATACTTGTGCTTGGGTCCAAGTTACCAGTTGGTTCGTCACATATTAGTAATTTAGGACCATTGACAATAGCTCTAGCTATTGCTACACGTTGTTGTTCTCCACCAGATAATTGTGATGGATAACTTTTTATTTTATGTTTTAGTCCAACCAAGTCTAAAACTTTAACTACTTTAGCGTGAATTTCTTCTTTTGGTATCCCAAATATTTCTAAAGCAAATGCCACATTTTCATAAACAGTGGATTTTGGTAATAGTTTATAATCTTGAAATACAACTCCTATTTTTCTTCTAATTTTATATACTTTACCATTTCTTAATTTACCAACGTCAACACCACCAACTACTATTTGACCAGAAGTCGGTTTTTCTTCACGATAAAGCATTTTGATTAAAGTACTTTTGCCACAGCCTGTAGACCCTATTACAAAGACAAATTCACCTTTTTCAATAGCTAAATCTAAATTTTGGATTGCAGTTACGCCTGTTTTATAAGTCTTTTTAACTCTTGATAATCTAATTAAGTCCATATTATCCTTCTTTCTACTCTCCACCTTTTACTTCATAAGTGTCTGTCACAATGAAGAAGGCATTGTCATCAATACGTATAATTCCCTCTTTTAGCATAAAATACTCTTTAGTTGGAATTGTACATAATAATATTTTTTTATGTTTTCCACCGAAACCACCTTCACTATTGATAATAGTTACACCATGATTAAGTTGTTTCAATATGTATTGTTTAATTTCACTTTCCTTAGAGGTAATAATTTGGAATGTTTTATAACTGGAAATCCCCAGTATTACTTTATCAGTAATAGTGCTTATAACAGCAATCGATAGAACTGAATATATAAATGATTGAAGACCAAACACTAATATACCAAAGGTTACAATAACCCCTTCAACAATAATTGTAGCTTGTCCCACTGTTTTTTTGCCATACTGTGAAATTATTTGTTTAATAACATCACTACCACCAGTGGTATATCCAGCTTTAAATACTAGCCCAGTCCCTAACCCAAAAATTACAGCACCAGCTAAAGCAATAATAACTGGTTCGGTATTACCTAGGTCGACATATTTGATAAACATATCCGACACACCTACTAAAACGGGAAATAAAATTGATCCTAGTATTGTTTTACTAGTTACTGATTTTCCTAAGAAAATTAAACTTGCTACTAAAAGGAGCAGGTTAGCAATTAATATTACGTACGATGGCTCTAAATTCAATAGTTGTTTTAAAGCTACGGCAATACCACTAACTCCAAATACTAAATTACTTGGCGCAATAAAGAATGAAAAAGCTACCGCTTGCAGTATACAACCGATGATAAATAAAGTATATCGTTTTAAACGTGCACTATTATAAATTTCTTTAACAATGACGTTATCATCAAATACTTTTTTAAATAACATAGCTATTTCCCCTTTAAATATGCTTCTATAAATTTATCAATATCACCATCTAAGACTTTATTAACATTTACATCTTCGGTATTATTACGATGATCTTTAACTAAAGTATAAGGACACATAACATAACTTCTAATCTGTGATCCAAAGTTAATTTCTTTATGCTCGCCTTTTAATTTTTCAATTGCTTTTTCTTTAGTTTCTTTTTCTAATTCGTATAATTTACTTTTGAGTATTTGCATACATTTTTCTTTATTTTGAAGTTGACTTCGTTCATTTTGACAAGTTGCCACCGTCTTAGTTGGCAAATGAGTGATTCTAACTGCACTGTCCGTTGTATTAACGCTTTGCCCTCCGGCACCAGAGCTACGATAAACATCTATTCTTAAATCCTTTTCATCGATTTCGAAATCGATGTCATCATCTACAACAGGAGAAACTTCAACAGCTGCAAATGAAGTATGACGCCTAGCATTACTATCAAAAGGTGAAATCCTAACTAAACGATGTATTCCTTTTTCACCTTGTAAGTATCCATAAGCGTTATGACCTTTAACAATCATTGAAATACTTTTAAAACCAACTTCTGTTCCTGGTATTTCATCAACAATTTCCATTTTATAACCTTTTTTTTCACACCATCTAGCATACATTCGGTATAACATTTGGGCCCAATCACAAGCTTCGGTGCCTCCGGCTCCCGAGTGAACTTCCAAAATAGCATCGCTACTATCGTACTCACCATTTAAAAGGATCTGCATCTGTAATGACTCTAATTCTTTTTGAAGTTTTTCTTGTTCTTCTAAAGCCCATTCTAAGGATCCTGTTTCTTCTTCTTTTAAGGACGTATTATGAAATTCAATTGTATCTTTTAATTCTTTTGCTTGATTAACTAGATTAGATAAACCATTATATTCACTGATGACTACTTCACTTCGACGTTTATTATCCCAAAAATTGGACTCCTTCATTTCTTTATCTAATTCATCTATTTTGTTTTGTTTGCTTTCGGCGTCAAAGCGACCTCCATAAATCATTGATTTCGGCCAAATACTCATCATATATACTTGTTAATTCTTTTAATTCCATAATTGACCTCCTCTAGCATATAATCATTATAACATTTTCTTGTGTTTTTGACCACCGTCTATCTTGGTTTTCATAAAAATTCCATATTAAAAAATGTCAAACGTTTTAAATTCCTTCAATTAAAAAGCCAACACATTTTCTCTATTTCGTAGGTATAAGAAGAGCTTTATGTGTTGACTAGGGTCATAGTCCTCTTTTTATTTTTAAGATGGATTAGTATATGAATAAGTACCGCCTTCAAGAAGGTTTTCCATAATGGCACACCAGAACGTTGTCCCATTAACTAATACATGTAATTGTAAATAGTAACTTCCGTTATAATTGCTTATATCCGTAGAATTTCCATTAAATACTGTAGTTGAATAGTTATCAGTTCCTCCCATAGTATGACTGGATATTATGTTTTTCCATTGATTCAGTCCCGATAATGGTGTCGATCCACTATAGCAATGCAAAGTAGTTATCCACGTTTTATAATCTGTTAGGTCATATTTAATTTTTGTATCATAATAATTTCTAGAATTTGTAGATTCTGGTGATTCAAATCTCGTTTGATATGGATATCCATCAGGAACCCAGAGTGGTGCCTTGTATACATCATATCCATAGTTATCCCACTGCGATATAGTATTATTTGGCCCTGCTGGCAATGACCATACTAAAGCATTTTTCTTCCATTTTGGATATACCATTACATCCCCGTTACAATTGGGAATTGTAAATGACGTTCCACTAATTTCTGTCGTCTCTTTATCTGGACATACTAGCGTTGCTCCCTGATATGTGAAATCGCCATTGGCTGTTGGAGTCGCGGTTATAATTACTGTATCTCCAGGTGCACCGCTTGTTTTACTTAACAATAATGTTCCACCTTTAACGTATGGGGAAATTATGTTTACTTTACCACTTACTTTAGCAATATCTTTTTTAATTCTATAGCCATTGTGTGTTTCATTATTATTAGTGCCATCTGTTAAAGCCCGATATTGATTATCTGTTCCAGCTACATAAGTTATATTTCCTTTTGGACTTCGATCCCATGGATAATGCCATAAAGCAATTTCCTCTAAATTATATTCTTGTCCCAAATCAATGGTAACACATTGAGGCCCGTTATCTTTTGTTTGGAAGTAATTCCTATCTTCATTACTTATTCTCCCATCAACAATTGACTCTAGAGAAATTGTTGATTCTACAACTGTTGCTGTCGATGCTGTTGCTATTACTTTTTTCTCTTTAGCCACATTATTACCATTAGATATAGCTTGTATTTCCGTCCATTTATTTAATGAATCTATAGTACTACCATTAGTACAATCTTTTATATATCTGATTTCTTTTATTTTTGATGAATCCGCACTACTCGGTGTTCTTCCAATATAATTAATAACAGCTTTTCCATTTCCCGAATTATTTCCAGGGGTCATTGAAGTGTTAATAAAATATTTGCCAGAATAATGATTGGTTTGATCAGTATGAGCTCCAGAAGAAACTGAGGCCACTGAATTAACTCCAGCATAACCTGAAATATATGATGAACCTCCGCCTGCATTACCAGCCCGAATAGCTCTGCCACCATAATAACCTCCGCCTGCTACAGAAGTTTCCCTTCCAGCAATTCCAAAAGCATTTCCGCTTGTTGGGGTTCCTCCAATACCAGAAGTGGTTGTTGAAGAAGAAGCGTTTCCATTTCCATTTTGTCCAAATAAATCGCCTCCGCTGCCGCCACTACCTGTGTAGTATGCTCCACCTCCGCCTGCAGCAACCATTATACGGCTTCTTAGCGATGTCGCATCGTTCCATGCACCACTCACTAATCTGACATCTGTAGCTCCACCTCCGCCAACACAGCTTCCTACCGTTGAACCGTTAAAGGAATCGTTTGCGTTTGACTCATAACATTCATAAAAGGCGTTTGTCGGATAGTTTCCTATATAAACATATAAATTTGTTCCTTTAGTTAAATATATTTCGCCGGATGTATAAGCTCCTTTCCCCCCAAATCCGTATTGAGCCCCTCCTTGAGCACCATATAATCGAATTTTATAATACCCGTCTGAGGTAGCCGTAAATATTTGAGGACTCCCAGTATAATTATATTGTGGCTTTGTAATAACCGCATACGAGCTAGCGACAGTGTTAGCTCCATCGGTTATTTTAGCAACTATGTTATCATTTCCTGTTGTTGAAAAAAAATATTCTTGAACCGAGGTAGTGGTAACAGTTACCACTTTTCCATCATTTTTTGTATAGCTACAGGTATATAAACTTCCACATCCGCTTGGATATGTTATGGTTACTATTACATTAAGGTTACTAGCGTCTGGATACTCATATCTTTGAGTAAATGTTGGGAGTACTATATCATTTGTGACTGTTACTATATTCGTTGATATACTTTGTTTACCACATCCACTTGTTACCCTTGACTTAATATTATATGAAGTGTTTTTTGTTAACCCAGTAAAGGTATATACATTATTTGTACCAGTTACCCACGTTGCTCCATTATCTTTTGAGTATTCATATTTTGAAATGCCAGATGTTGCCGATGCATTAGAGGTTACTGTTATACTATTTGTTGTTTTACTCGTACTTACTGATAGGGTCGGAACTCCATTATCAAACTTAAACGCTCCACTTATCACTTGATTAGATTTATTGCCTGATACGTCACTTAATGTACTCGCTTTTATCCATAAATAATATGTTCCAGACAGTGAACTATTACTTGTTGCTGGAATACTTACGGTTGTACTTGTAGCCCCTGCTGTATTTGTAGTTGTTACACTACTCCATGTTGTTGGTGCACTTGTATTACTTGTACTCCATGCATAGTTTATTGCTTGGCTTGCCAGTAATCCACTTCCAGCGTCTGATAAGGTTGCTGTTACTGCTGTTCCGCCTGTTGTCCATGTTCCATTTGAGCTTGGACTTAAACTTACTGTTGGTACAGTTACGTCATTTGCTTTTGCTGTATAAGTTGCGCTTGCCTTTATATTTATAACACCACTTGCATTTCCTACCTTTGCATTTGATGAGTTATACCAGCCATCTGTTATATATCCTGCTAATGCAGTTATGCTTGGTAAAGTTAATGAACATGTACTTGCTTGAGCTGTTCCATTATATGTTGCAGGTATGGTACAGCTTCCTGATGCACTTCCAATTGCTGATACTCCAGTTCCTTTGGTATAGGTTGCTACATAACTTACTTGATTTTTTCTGGTTATTGCATAATATGTACTCTTATTATTGCTACTTGTCATTGTTAATGTGGCATTACTTCCTACTGTTGATGTTGTTGAAGACGCACTTGTTCCATATCCTACTATAGTTAGAGTATTTGATGGTGCGGTTATCACTGGTGTTGTTAATGTACAACTTGTTGCTTGCGTTGCTGTATTATATACTGCTGCTATTGTACAGGTTTTACTTGTTGCAACAACTGTATTTCCATTTGCATTAAAGTTTGCTGTATAAGTTATTGCTTCTTTCCTGAATATTGCATATACTGTTGTTTCTTTGTTAAGCATGTTTAATGTTACTAATCCTGTAGTTGCAACCTTGTTTGTGTTCCATCCGACAAATGCCCATCCTGTTTTAGTTCCTGTTTTAGTTAAGTCTACTCCTTTTCCTTCAGTCACATATTCGTTGTTATCTGTACATGCGTCTCCTCCATTGGTTGTACAGTCATATGTTAAAAGATAATCATTAGTTGAAGGTACATTACTTCCTGAAGCTTGTCCATAGTTTAGACCTATTGTTACTTCGTTGGTATTATTAGTAGGTGTTCCTACAAAAGCAGGATTATACTGCACTTTTACTTTTATTTTCTGTGAAGAGTTTTTGAATAGTTTCTCTCCTTTAGTGTATCCACTTGATGTTATCTTAATTGCATCGTTACTTCCTCCACCAAATGATATATCTTCTAGTTTAGCATCAAACGTTCCTTTATTCTCTACTGTTACTTCATATTCTACTGCATCACCTTTGGCATAAAGATTAGCTTCCATTGATGCGGTTAGATTATTCCATGTTGGTGTTTTTGCATTTTCTCCATTTCCTGTTTTTGTTCCACTACTTACATTTGTTATTCTTATATCCCATGTACTTGCTATATTAGAAGTTCCATTTATCTTCAATTGAGTTTGAAAGGCTGCATATCCTGTTGCCATCAAAAAAAGGGCTGCTACTAAAGCAATTATTATTTTGTTTCTTTTATTCCTTTCTCTTCTCATACCTACACCTACTTTTATTTATTAAGTACATTATACCCCCCCCCCCCCTGTGAAAATCAAGTCTTTATACATTTTTTGTAAGTTAATTATTTATTTAACTTCTCGTTTTCCATTGAACGGGACTTTAATTTTGG
>CAZIDO010000052.1:0-8148 GCA_964538005.1 uncultured Muribaculaceae bacterium | reverse complement strand
TTCCATAAGAAAACCTCAGTTATTAATTAACTGGGGTTTGTCTACACTCTGAGAAGCTTAAAAGCTTCTTAATTGTTATCTTTCGAAAGCACGTGCTCCGATGATGATTACTAGTAAAATAAATAGTACTAAAATGATAGCAGCACCGTATCCAGCACCGCCACCGCATTGTTGACCGCAACCATATCCTTGTTGGCCGCAGCCATAACCTTGATAACCGCCATAGTAATACATATAACAACCTCCTATCTATTTCTAATATATTGTACGTGGCTTAACACATATCGTCTATTAAAAATACCTATTTTTATGTTTTTATATTTTTTTCCATACAAAATGGGTAATAATGTGTTATCATATTATATGATAGGAGTAAAAATATGACCCAGTCTTTTAAGAAAATTTTTAAAGATATGGATAAGCCACTATTAGTAATTACAATAGTGGGTTTTGTCTTTGGATTGCTTACAATTGTTACCGCGTCTAGCCGAGCTGCTGTCGTTAATTATGATGTAAATATTTATTATTATTTTTTCAAACAATTAACATTTATTATAGTTGGTGTTATTATTGCTCTAGTCATTTTAAAAACTGATACTAAAAAATATAAGGCATTAGTGCCGATTTTATTTATAATTTTAATTATTTTGAATATTGTCGCTTTAAAATCCGATGCTTTAAGTGGTTCAAACAACTGGATTGATTTAAAATTTGCTAAAATTCAACCAAGCGAATTATCAAAACCTGTAATTATTGCTTTTTTAGCAATTATGTTTGAAAGATATTATCGAAAATTAAGAACAAAAGGTATTCCTCATTATGAAATGATTGGTAAAATTTTAATTATTGCCTTTATAATACCCGCTTTAGTTTTTTTGCAAAAAGACTTTGGTACTTTAATAATCACAATATTTATTATTGGAATATTATTGCTTGCTAGTCCAATTTTAAAAATTGAAAAATTAAAATATGGAGGATTATTACTGGTATTAGTTATTGTTGGAGGATTCATTTACAGTAGTACTCAAGGAGGTATTTTAAACGATGCCCGTAAATCACGTTTTGGTTCTTGGCTTGATCCATGTGGTCAATATGAATCGGGCGGCTATCAAGTATGTAATAGTTTTATAGCCATCAATGATGGGGGACTATTTGGATTAGGTATTGGTAAATCAAAACAAAAATATTCATATATTCCTGAGCCACATACCGATTCTGCATTCGCAATTATTGCTGAAGAATATGGCGTATACCGTACGATATTTATTTTCTTAGGCTATGCTTTATTATTATGGCGTATACTTTCAATTTCGTCTAAAGCATCAACTTTAAGAGGAAGATATATGTGTCTAGGGGTCGCTGCCTATTTATTTGCCCATATATTTATTAATATGGGGGGAATGTTTGGGCTAATTCCATTAACCGGTGTACCGCTTCCGTTCTTTAGTTATGGGGGCAGTTTCGCCGTTTCATTAATATGTTCTTTGGCTATTGTTCAAAGAGTTCATATTGAAACTAAAAATAAAAAAATAAAAGTTGAAGAAAAACTAAATTAAAAGATTAAATTTTTAATCTTTTTTTGTTTTTAAGAAGGAAATTGAAAACAAATATTGTATCATCCTATAGGGGGTATAAAAGGAGGAACAATGAAAATCAAAGAAATGTTTGAAAAACATAAAAAAATAATTGTATGCATTTGTATTATTCTCGCGCTTATTAGTTTGAATATTTATACATTTACATTAACAGAAAATGAAGAGCCAGAAATAAAAGCAGAAACACCAAAAGAAGAAAAGCCAAAAACTATTAAAGTAGATTTAAAAGGTGAAGTAAACGCTAAAGGAGTTTATGAAATGACTGAAGGATCAAGAATTACTGACGTTATTAATAAAGCTGGTGGTTTAACCAAAAATGCAGATATCAGTATTTTAAATTTAAGCAAAAAATTAAAAGATGAAATGGTAATAATTATTTATAGTAAAGATGAAGTGAATAAAATGAAAGTTAATAAAGAAGAAAAACCAGTTTGTCCAGTTATAAATGATGCGTGCATTACTAATGAAACAATTGAACCGTTATTAGAAAACAAAACAAAAACTGAAAATAAGGAAGTTACTAATAAAAAAGTTTCTTTAAACAATGCCACTATTGAAGAATTACAAACCCTAACAGGCATTGGTGAGTCCAAAGCCAAAGCAATTATCACTTACCGTGAAACTAAAGGTCAATTTAAAACAATCGAAGACTTAAAAAATGTCTCGGGTATTGGAGACGCTATATTTGATAAAATTAAAAATCAAATCACCATTTAACATAATTGTTTTAATTTTATTTTGTTTTGCTATAGTATATACTTTATTATCGATAAATCATCCATTTAAAAGCTCATATAGCGAAGGAAAAGGTGAAATAAAGGGCATAGTAACAAACTGTCAAAAAACCGATAATGGAGTTAAAATAACATTAAAAACCAAAGAAAATATTTTAGTTAATTATTATAAAGATTATAAATGTATTTTAGGAAAAGAAATAAAAGCTTACGGCGAATATAAATTACCAAGTGAAAACACTATTTTTAATTTATTTAATTACCAAAATTATTTAAGAAGTTTGAAAATTTATATGACATTTACTGCTAATGAAATTAAAGCCACAAATCATAAAACAAGTTTAAATTACAAAATAAAAAACAATTTAATCGATAAAATTAGTCCATATAAAAGTCATGAATATTTATCAGCATTTATTTTGGGGGACAGTAAAGAAATAAACAAAGAAGTTTTAAATAGTTATCGCAATAACGGCATAAGTCATCTTTTGGCCATTTCTGGAATGCATATTACTTTGTTATCAGGGGTAATTTTATTTTTATTAAACCTAATTTTTAAAAAGCCAAAATTAAATTATTTTATTGTTATAATTATTTTATTTTTTTATGCTTTTTTAACCAATTTTACGCCTTCGGTAATCCGGGCTACCTTATTATTTATTATTTTGTCAATTAAAAAAGTCTTTGATTTAAAAATAGATACTTTATTCATTTTAATTCTAATAGCTACTTTATATTTGTTTTATAATCCATTTATTATTTATCATATTGGTTTTTTATTTTCGTTTACCATAACTTTCTATTTGATTTTATTTAGTACATTTTTAGGAAAATTTAAAAGTTATATAAACAAAACCTTCATTGTATCTTTTATCGCCTTTATTGCAGGAATACCAATTTTAATCAATAATTTTTTTAATATTAATCTACTCTCGCCAATTTTAAATATTATTTTTGTCCCTTTAGTATCGTTAGTTATATATCCATTATCACTGATAGCTTTATTAATTGGCTCATTAGACAACTTATTATATACAGTCACCAGTATTATGGAGAAAATGTCTTTATTCTTCAATGAAATAAACATTTTCAATATAACTTTAAAACATATAAACGTAGTCTTTATAATTATTTATTATTTTGTAATCACTTACACAATATATAGCTTAGATAAAGGAAGAAAAAAAGGTTTATTTATTTTAATATTGTTTATAATAATACATAACAACATCAATTATTTAGAAAAAAATCCAACTTTAACAATGATTGATGTTGGACAAGGCGATAGTTTTCTATTAAAATTACCTCATAATCAAGGTAATATTTTAATAGATACGGGTGGATTAGTAACATTTAATGATAAACCAACATATGATTTAATAATGAGTAAAACAATTCCATATTTAAAATCCGAAGGAATTAAACAAATAGACTATTTAATTTTGACACATGGTGACTTCGATCATGCTGGAATGGCACCTAATTTAATCAATAATTTTAAAATTAAAAATATTTTATTAAACTCTAGTACGGATAATAGTTTAGAAAAAACGATAATGGATTTAGCGGATAAAAAAGATATAAACTATAGTAAAGTCAACAAAAAATTATTAAAAATTAAAAATTATACCTTTAATTTTTTAGGTAGTCAAAAGTCATCTAATGAAAATGATGATAGTTTAATTATTTATACAAAAATAAACGGTGTGAATATATTATTAATGGGAGACGCTTCAGAGCAAAGAGAAAAATATATCTTAAATACATATAAAATGGGGAAAGTGGATATATTAAAAGTGGGACATCACGGCTCTAAAAGTAGCACGTCTCCTAAACTTATAGAAGAAATCAGGCCTGATATAAGTTTAATCTCCGCAGGTAAAAATAATTTGTATGGTCACCCCCATAAAGAAACAATTAGAAGGCTAGAACATAGTAAAGTTCTAATTACTCTTATAGATGGTTCGGTAAAGTTAATTTTAAACAAAAGAATCATCTATACAACTGCCCGCTAATGCGTTAGCGTTTTATATAGATAAAGTCCAATAGATTTATTGGGCTTTTTTTCTTTATTACAGCGAAAAACTTGATATATAGTAAAATCCTATGCTATAATATTAAAAAATTTAAATTCAGGGGGGAAGTAAATGAGTAACATGGCTAAACAAACATTTGATGTAACAACTTTAAAAAAATATTTTTTACAGGTTGCTGGAGCAGAACAGGGAGAAACATTATATGAATTATTAAAAAATTCAGGCGAAGAATCAATGGTCAAAGCACTTTTATATACAACGGTTTTTAATAACTATTCAACAGATGATAAAGAAAAAACTAGTTCATTATTAAGAATTGCCGATAAATTATATGAAGATTTAGTTTCGATAAATGATAATGTTGGTTTGTTCATTTTGCCAGGATATAGTACTTACTATGCAGTTGGGAAAAATGATAGAGGTGCACTAGAATGGAAAAAATTTCCAAGATGCGAAAACACTGCACGCACTTTATATGTAAAGGCAAAAATTCCAAACGGGGCTAATCCTGAATGTGGTGATTGTTATGACTTAGCTTGGCCGAATAGCAAACGAACTGCTAAAAATTATAATAGTATCACTTTACTAGGAACAAACATTCCTGTTCAAGTGGAAGACAAAGATTATCATGATGAATATTTTAGATGGAGTCCAATATTCGTTAATTCAAGTATTATTTCGGATAAGGACCGCATAACATATCGCCAAGTTTTACCAAACATATTACTGGAAGGGATTATAACTTGCCCAGGTGATTTTTTCAATATTGCATTAGATATGGAAAAAGCCAAAACTTTAATAGACAAAAAAGGTTATCGTTTTACTGATAAAGCTAAACGATTAGCAGCTGAAGAATTCTTAGTTAATACTCGTGCCATTTTGAGTTATAATGATCAAAAAATAAAGCAAGAACAAAATGAAATATATCGCCATCAAAATAATATTAATAAAGCGAAAAATGATCAATATGATGCCATACATGATATATTATTAGATAGCGTATCACATGGATATACAACTGAAAATCCAGGGCCTGTTAAAACATTACTAATGAAATAAAAAGCTCAAATGAGCTTTTTTATCGGTTACATTACATAAGTGTTTAAACCATATTTTTCTTTAATAGGGTCAAAAAACAATTCTATTTCTAAGGGATAATAAGTTAATATACCAAAAATAATATAAACTAAAATGATTCCAATTAAACTTATCCAATTTAGACCTTTGCTTTTATTAGTATTTAATGTATAATAGCCAATGATCTGAGTTATACAAATTGTAATAAATAAAGTAATTAAGTTTAAAGCCATATTTTCGCCAATAATATAATAAAAAGGTAAATACAAAGTTAGAAAAATTGGAATGCTAAGCAAAGAACTAATAAATAAATTGGTTAAAAAGTTATGGTGGTTCAACTTAAATAATTTTAATAAAGGAAATTCAATTAAACCAAAAACAATCATGGCTGAATATAACATTTTCATGTGTTCCCAAATACTTTCATTAACCGGGAAAAAAATACTCGTAAAAGTATTTGGAAACCAGTCATAAATAAAATGAGTTAAAAAACATAATAAAAAAATACCTATTACACTTATTACTTTCCATCGCGTTAAAGTCATAAAACACCTCGTTTTTTAATTTATTATATGGAAAAATGCGAAAAATATGAGTTTTTGACGATAAAAAAAAGGAAATTGAAGAATTATGTCGTATATTAATAATAGGGGAGTATGATGCTATGAATTTTTTAAGTCAAGAAAAAATCAATGAAATTCGTGATAGTGCCGATATCGTAAATATAATATCGAGCTATATCCCACTTACTCCTAAAGGAAAAAATTACTTTGGAGTTTGTCCATTTCATGATGACAATAATCCAAGTATGAGTGTCAATTCAGAAAAGAAAATATATAAATGTTTCTCTTGTGGTGCTACCGGAACAGTATTTAAGTTTATCATGGATTTTGAAAACGTTCCGTTTGTCGAAGCAGTGAGAAAAGTTGCTGACTTGTCAGGGATAGCTGTCAATATTGGACACGCCCCTAAAGTCATAACAAATACTAGGCTACACGGTATATATGATTTAAGTTTAAAGTTTTATTTGAATAACATCAATACAGCATCAGGGAAAGAAGCTAAAAGGTATTTATATAACCGCGGTATTACCGAAGATATCATCAAAGAGTTCCAAGTTGGACTAGCTTTAAAAGGTAAAGATAATTTATCAAAAATTTTATTAAAAAAATTCGATGATAAAGATATTATGAAAAGTGGTTTAGTTAATAAAAACGAATATGGTTATTTAGATTTATTTTACGAACGAATTATGTTCCCTTTATATGATTTAAATGGACAAGTTGTTGCCTATAGTGGACGGATATACAATAGAGAAGATAATTCTAAATATTTCAACACTAGAGAAACTGAAATATTTAAAAAAGGTGAATTATTATATAATTATCACCGCGCTAAAGAACCGGCTAGGCAATCAAATCAAATAATTGTTATGGAAGGTTTTATGGACGTTATCAGGGCATACTCCGTTAACATCAAAAATGTTATTGCGACGATGGGTACAGCAGTAACAAAAAATCAAGCTTTATTAATTAAAAAATTAGGTAAAGAAGTAGTACTATGTTTTGATGGCGATAATGCTGGAGCTAAAGCAACAATGGCATGCGCCGATGAGTTAATTGCCATTGGCGTTACCCCCAAAGTAATTCGTTTAGAAAACAATATGGATCCAGATGACTTCATTAGAAAACATGGAAAAGAAAATTTTGAACTTAAAATAAAAAATACCATGAGTATTATGGATTTCAAGTTAGAATATTTAAAACTAAATAAAAACCTAAATAATAGTGTTGATGAAGCAAAATATGTTAATGAAGCTATTAAAGAAATTAAAAAAATTGATGATGATATTTTAAAAGAAATAACAATTAAAAAACTAGTTGGAGAAACCGCTTTAGACGAAAACCTAATTAGGGAAAAACTCGAGGTAAGAAAAGTACCAGAAAAGAAAATAGAAAAAGTAAAACCAATTAAAATAACCAAATATGAAATGGCCGAAAGGAACTTAATTTATCATATGTTAAGAAGCCCAGAAGTCATTAAAATGTATAACACTAAAATAACTTATATGCCAACTAAAGAATACCGTGCTTTAGCTCGTGAAATAAGTATGTTTTATAAAGAAAGTGGTTTCATTAACGAAGCTGATTTAATTGACTTTGTTGAATGTGATGAAGAAATATTAAATACAATTGGAAAAGTTGATAATACTAATTTATGTGAAAAATATTCAATCGAAGAAATTGAAGACTACATTAAAGTAATTAAAGATTTTAATGTGAAAAATGAAACTTTAAGATTAACAAAGCAAATGAAAGAGGAATTAAGTCCTTTAAAAAAGGCCGAAATTGCTCAAAAAATAATTGATTTAAAAAAGGAGTGTAACAATGTTTAATGAAATTAAAACATTTGAAGAAAGAAAAAAAGAATTAATCGAAATAGGGAAAAAAAAGGGGAGCATTACTTATGAAGAATTAGCAGATAAATTAAAAGGATTGGACTTAGATGCTGATGCATTAGATGATTTATATAATGCTTTTAGCGACAACGAAATTGCTGTTGTTTCTGAAAACCAAGTTGAAGAGCACAAAGAAACAGTAATGGATACAGAAACTTTATCAAAAGATTTAACAATTAACGATCCTGTCAGAATGTATTTAAAAGAAATTGGACAAATCAAATTATTAAATAATGAAGAAGAAGCTG
>CAZIDO010000051.1:0-8152 GCA_964538005.1 uncultured Muribaculaceae bacterium | reverse complement strand
GGGATCAATCAAATAGATTAATATTTCTATAAGAATGATTATACGTGATAATATGGAAGTAAACCACATTTTAAAACCTATTTATGATGAAAATAGTCAGATTCTAATATTAGGGACCATTCCATCACCTAAATCCAGAGAAATCGGTTTTTATTACGGTCATCCTCAAAACCGTTTTTGGAAGATAATATCGAGCGTTTTAAATGAACCATATCCGAATACCAACGAAGAAAAGGAAAAACTTGTTTTGAAACATCATATTGCCCTATGGGATGTACTAGCGTCTTGCCAAATAGACGGGGCGTCAGATAATTCTATTAAAAATGCTATTCCAAATGATTTAAATAAAATAATAAAAAGTTCTAACATAAAATATATTTTTACAACCGGTAAAAAAGCTGAAGAACTATATATTAAACTTAGTCAAAAAGATACTGAGATTATTTCAATTAACTTGCTGTCCACCAGCCCGGCTAACTGTGCTTATTCATTTGATAAATTGAAAGAAGAGTATACCCGAATATTAGATTATTTGGAATAAATAATTTAGATAGTTAAATTATGGTAAAAAAGCGACAAAAATGCTTTTTTTTTTACAAATTTTAGGGTATAATTGTTAATATAGGGAAGGGGCTATACGTATGATACTTAGAAAACCATACGCATTTTTTATAAAGTATTTCAGGTTAATAAATTTGGCTATGGCTGTATTAATGGCAATTCTTATATATCGAACAGGAATCATAGGTAAATTTTTGACTGATTATATTAATGATTACGCTACCGCAAGTAGTGGTTTTGTGATTAGTGATTATATAAATTTTTATAGTTTCCTTATAACTTTGTTAATTATTATTCTAACAATTGTCGTAATGTCGGTGTTGATTTTTAAGAAAAAACCTAAAAAATTATATATATTTAATTTGATTTTATATTTTGGAATTATTATTTTATATGGAATTGACTATAGCATTATGAGAGGAATCAACGAAGCGTTATTAGATATTCGTGTTTCAAAAGCCATAAGAGATATTACTTTCATTGCTTTGGCACTTCAAGTAGTCAGTTTTGCTCTTACAATTATCAGAGCAACAGGATTTGATATAAAAGGCTTTGACTTTAATACTGATTTACAACAATTAGATATTGAAACTAAAGATAATGAAGAATTTGAAGTTTCTGTAGAGGTGGATCGTAATAAAGTTAAACGTGATATTCGTAAATCATTAAGAAATATTAAATATGTTTATTTTGAAAATAAATTTATTATTAATATGATTGTATTGATTGTAATTATAATTGTTGGCTTTATAGTCTTTATAAATATAGGTATCTACCGAGCTAACTACAAAGAGGATAAACCTTTCCAAGCAAGCGGCGTTATTGCTAATGTAAGAGATACATATGTAACAAAAACTGATGAAACAGGAAATGATATAGTTCCCGCTGACAAAGTTTTAGTAGTTGTTAAATTTGATATTCGTAAATTAGTGGCCGATGAAAACAAAATATTAAATACTGGAATTACTACTTTAAGAATTGGAAATGCTTCATATAGCCAGGTTACTAATTATAATGATGGATTAAATGATATTGGAACCGTTTATGTTGACCAGAAACTTTCTTCACATTTTACCAGTTATTTATTAGTGTTTGAAATACCTAGTGATTCAGTAAATAAAGCAATGTCTTTGAAATTTAATGATCAAGTTAGTTATGTTAAGGGTGAAATTGGGGCGAAAAGTATATACGTTAAATTGGATCCTCAAAATTTAACTGATAAAAAAGCAGAAAAAAGTGCCAAATTTGGGGAAGAATTAACTTTTGATGGTAGCATTTTAGGAACATCAATATTCAAAATAAACCGATTTTCAATTGGAAATAAATTTAAAGTAGATTATAAGTTTTGTTCGACTAAAGATAAATGTGGAACATCGTATGAATATGTAACTCCAACAGCAACTGGAAATTATCCTAAAACATTAATGAGAATAGAAGGATCATTTGCTGTTGATGAAAGTAAAAACTTAAGTAATGCTGATGACATTTATTATTTCTTAAATAGTTTTGGTACGATTCATTATAAAGTAAATGGTGAATGGTTCAGTCATAAAATAAATTCTAAATTGGTTAAGCCAAAATTGGGTAGCGAAAATACTGTTTCATACATTGAAGTTAATCTTAGTGTTGAACAGGCTACAGAAATTTACTTGACATTTAGTGTTCGTGATTATTCTTATAAATACGTGTTAAAATAATAAGGATATGTTATAATAAAGGGAGGAGGCTAGGCCTTTGAAAAAAGTTTGTAAATATTTATTTGTGTTCTTTGCCGGTTTACTAGTCACTCCAGCAATTACACATGCCGAATGTGGATATGAAAGACAAGCCGAGCTATCGAGAATAGCTGCTAATGTCCAAGTTGGTTATAGTTATCAAATGGAAAATAATTATCCTATATTTACAGTGAATATAACCAATGTAACCAATGATATTTATATAGACGAGAGTGTTAATGGACAACGAATAATTAACATTAGTGAAGCCACAATGAATTATAAAGGAGACAATTTAAATATTTCTTTCAACATTTATTCAAATGATCAAAATTGTCCAAACGAAAAATTGCTGACAAAATATATAAACATTCCTAAATACAACTTTTTATCTACAAGTGATGAATGCAAAAAATACCCTAATTTTAAATATTGCGGGGTCTGGTTAAATACAACAACAACATTAAACCAATTTAATGTTGCTTTGAAAGAATATGTAGATTTAAATAGTGCAAATAATAATGCTCCAGAATATACTTTCTGGGAAAGTGCGACTATGTTTTTCAAAGAAAACAAAGTGCCTGTTATTATCGTATTAATTGTTATGGCTTTATTGATAGCTACAGTAGTATATAAAAAACATCGAAGGGAGTTCTAATATGATTAAAATGAAAAAACTAAAATCATTTTTATTTATTTCACTTATATGTTTTTTAGGCGGAACAGTCGCTGTTAGCGCATGGAGTACTGGCGGTAGTGCTGGTGGTGGTGGATCAACTGGGGGAGACACAAATATGCCGACCGATGGCGGTTCATCAAGAAAAACAGGAGTATATAGATATGATTTAGTATATCGAGCACCAGGTGAAAATTATATTTCAGGAAACAAGCCAAAAAATTGGTACGGGTGTGTGGTCGCTTATGGTGGCTCATATAGCGGAAGTATTCCGAATCATAGCAGTAAGGCTAGAAAATATGCATTGAGAAGTGGCTGCTCTTATCAAACAGATGGGTTACTAGCTGATTTATCTTCTTTCCTTTACAATGGAAATCAATTAGACGATAAAGTAATTGATACTAAAACAGAAGCTGTTAAATACTTTAAGCAGTTTGGAATGAGTACTACGCAAGCCAAAAAGAAAGGATCTGATCCAGGATCTATTGATTCATATGGATATAGAATTCTTGTTCAACAGCTTTCTTGTTGGGGTGAGGGCGCTGCTTGGGTTGAAAGCGGTTCAGATTGGTGCATAGATATGGTGCCTAGAAAAGAAGTTGCCAGTACATATAGTAATGCCAATTTATTTGGCGGAAGTTATCAAGGAGATTTATTTACTACTAAATCCGATATGGGTATCCGTGCTTCTGGATTAAGCCGTAATGGAAATCCATGGGCTGCATTTAAAACACCAACTATAAAGGGCGATCCATTATGGAGCAAATTTGAAGACTCATATGATGGTACTGGTTATAACATAATTGGATTTGCGAAAGACGTTTTTAATTCATATGATTATACAATAGATGCCGCCTGTACAGGCTGTGATAGTAAGACTAATTATGAAAATCGGGCATATGTAGTGCAAGACACTACCAACTGGGAAGCTATTAAAGGAAGTACAGAAGTTAGCGATGAATTAAATTCAAATATAAAAACATATTATACGAAAGATAGAATACCTGGTTATTACTGTCGTGAAGAATACCATATTAAGTTTCCAAATGGTAATAATCAAATAAAAGTTGAAACCGGAAGGTACTTCGGAGTAAATGAAGACCCTAGTAATACAGTGTTGAAACAAGGTACACCTAATTTTGCGCCAATAACTTATGAAACGATTGCTCAATGTGTTGCTCAAAACGGTGGTGGGAATCAAAATACTGTATTGAATCACTACAAACAAGAAAAGTATTCCCAAGGTTCGATAACATTGAAATATAATGAGCGAGCTGAGGCGATTACATCTGATAAAGAGCAACGCTATAAGGGAACGTACAAATTAAAACCAACAACAGTTTATAGCGACATTGAGTCAGTTAGTGGTGGCGTTATCACCTATAAACGAGTTGATAATTACAAGTTGGATTGGGATGTTTATAGATATATGCTCAAAGGCTCTGCAAGGTCAATTGCTGATACTGGATATGCAAGCGAAAAAGATTTACCAACTGAGTTTAAAGCTATTCACGAAGATCTGAAAGTTCCAAATCTTCCAATTTCATTCAATAATATAGGGGCTGGAACTGATAAAATTGGTGCAGATGTTAAATTAACATTTGATTTGCCTTCATCAAGTAAAATGCGTAGTGCCTTCAATGCAGAAAATAAATATTTAGCTGGGACAGCCGAAGGGGATAACATTTATAAAAAAGCTATTAATAATAGTTTCAGCGGTGATGATGTTACCGATTTTGAGAATAGTGCCTGTGCTAAATTATATGGTATTAAAACTATTAGCAACTCAGATGTAAAGAAATGCGCTTCAGCTCGCCAAACTAATAAAATTGGTGATAAAGCTACAGACAATTGTTATACTAGAAATACATCTGAAAAATATGAATGCCCGGTTAGAATTGGTTATAACGAGAAATGTGATCCGAAAGTTGAAATTTGTTGCGAATTAGGTGTGACTCCATGTGCAGATGGTACATGTCCAACGGCTGGTCAAGGTTGTCCTAATTTATGTCCTGATGGATCAGTGCCAATTAATGGTGAATGTTCAAACACTTGTGAAAAAGGTAAATGTAATATAATGGATTTAGTTTATCGACCAATAGATTTACATTTTCCATTCCCTGGTCAGGCTGCTAAAGGACGCGACACCGGTACTAACTGGTGTGGATACAATATTCAAACTAAAAAATATAACTGCAAGGGTAACAAAAATGCCAATGAAATTGCTAAAAATAAAATTTTAGATACGGCAGACAATTTATATGATGGTACACCAATGTATTCAGTTGAATTAAATGCCGGAGAAATAAAAAACATTCAAAAGTATAATAAAACACATTCATATGACGATTTTACTTTAAATTGTACAAAAGGAATATGTACAAGTGATTTTATTAGAAATTCTTCAATGGTTGGGAAATTAACTGGTAGTTGTGAAAAGAAATCTTCGGCTGATACATGTAAAGCTGGAGGTGGTAAGTAATGAATAAATCATTTTGGGCGGTCCTAGTAATAATGTTAGGTGTGGCTTCAATATTCTTAATTACATTTTTCCAAACCATTACTAATACCGATGAACATAATTCACAATTATTAAAAGAAGTAACGGAAGCGGCTATGTGGGATGCTTTAGATTACTCAGGGTATCGAGCAAGTGGTACAATTAAAATAAACAGAGAAAAATTTGTAGAAAATTTCATTCGTCGTTATGGCGAAAGCGCTAATAAATCAAGAAATTATAAAATTGAATTTTTTGATATAAGTGAAGTCCCACCTAAAGTTAGTGTTCGGGTATCGAGCTTTAGCGGAAAAGGACAAGCGACTACGGTTTTAAGTGGAGAAACCAATCAGGGTTTTGATATCAGAAATAGAATTGATGCTATTTTAGAAACTCCATATTAGAATAAAAGAAAGAAGAGGAAAGAGATATGAATAATTTTGTAGCTTCGGCACAAAGGTTTTTGAAAAACAAAAACACAATTACAATTATAGGGGTAATTATTATTTTAGTACTTCTATATGTTGGCTATAGTGGTCAAATCAACAAAGCTGTAGAACCAATTAAAGTTCCAGTAGCTGTTGATACAATTCAACCAAGAACAGAAATTACGGATGATATGGTAGAACTAGTGGACATGCCAAATATTTCAATTAGTGATAATGTTATTCGTGCTAAGAATGCAGTTGTTGGAAAATACTCAAATATTAACTCAGTAATTCCAAAAGGAAGTATGTTCTATACTGATACTGTTGTTGATAAGAGCAAATTACCAGACTCAGTATTTGTTAAAGTTAAAAAAGGTGAAAAAGTATTGCTAATGAAAGTTGATACAGAAACAACTTATGGTAACTCTATTTTCCCAGGTAACGTTATTGACTTATATATGAAAGTTGGTAATGGTACTGATGAAAAAGTTATGGTTGGTAAATTAGTTTCTAATGTTACCGTTCTTGCTGTAAAAGATTCATCAGGTAAAGATGTATTTGAAAATACAAGTGAAAACAGAACCCCAGCTATGATGATTGTTGGTGTTCCGGAAGAAATCCATACATTATTAACTAAAGCTTTATATATGGAAAGCTTAGGGGTTGAAATGTTTATGGTACCACAAGGCGGAACTATTGATAAAAATGGAGCAACTGAAGTATCAACTCAACAATTAGCTGATTATATTGAAGCTCATGCTGTTAATATTCCAGTACCTACACCAGATCCAACTAAAGATGAATTGTTACCAACAATTAAAGAAGATGAAAAAAGTCCTAAAACAGTAACAATTACTTATCCAAAAGGATGTGGAAGTACATATACTTGTACATATACAAAAGATAATGGTAAAGCTACAAAGGTAACCAAAACTAAACAAACTGTAAAATATACAACAGCCGGTACCTTAATTGTAACCGTAACTGAAAAAGATGGAACAGCGCATACTGCTGACTTTAATATTACAGTTGGTGCTACAAATAATACAACAGATACTAATTCAAATAACCAAGTGGTGCAATAATTTATGAATAACAATATGTTTGATCAAATAGATTTTGGTCCATTAAAAGATTACTTAAACAATGATGATATCACTGATATTTCTTATAGTAATGGTGGACAAGTTCATTTAAAAACATTATCAAAGGGGATTTTCAGAGTTGAAAATCCGGCAGTTAATAATGCGTTTATGGAGAAATTAGCATTCCAATGTGCGAATGTTATGGGAAGCACTTTCAATATGGCTCATCCTTTTCTGGATGCCGAAAGTGCTGAACTCCGTTTAAACTTTGTTCATGATTCAATCGCATCAAACGGAATAGCTTGCGTTGTTCGTAAAACACCCGCTAAAATTCGTTTACAAAAAGAAAAAATCATTGAAGACAAATATATTGAATCAGATATACATGATTTCTTAGAGTTTTGTATTAAAGGTCACTGCAACATTATTGTCAGCGGTGAAACTGGTTCTGGTAAAACTGAATTAGTAAAATATTTAGCATCAAAAATTGCGGATGATGAAAAAGTAATAACTATTGAAGATACTTTAGAACTTCATTTAGATAAAATATTCCCTCATCGTGATATTGTTGCTATGAAAACCAATAACATCGCATCATATACTGATGTTCTAGTTACTTGTATGCGTCAAAATCCTAAATGGATTTTACTATCAGAAGTACGTAGTGCTGAAGCTGTTCTAGCTGTTCGTAACTCAATTTCTTCTGGTCATTATATTTTATCAACAATTCATGCTGATAAAGCTGCATCCATTCCAAATCGTATGTACAGTTTATTAGAAACAAGTCAAGATATCGATCAATTTCTTAAAACGGTTCACAGATATGTCCAATTAGGCGTTCATGTCCGTGGTTATACTGATAAAGCAACGCATAGGTTTAATCGTGAAATTGCCGAAGTGACTGAATTCTATGTGACTGACGATAATCAAGCTGGTAGTAATACAATTTATAGAAAAGCTACTGATGGAAGAATTAGCCGTAAAAACCCTAGTAAATATCTATTGGATTATTTAGAGGTTCAAGGTGTATTTTTACCACCAGAAATGCAATATATTGGAGGAACGCCTGTACAGGCACCAACTCCACAAGTTAGTGAAAATTTATTTGAATAAAGGAGGGGAAAGTTATGACTTTTATTATTTTTCTAGTCGTTTTAGTTATTGCAATATTTCTTATTGTTTTTCGTAGC
>CAZIDO010000050.1:0-8165 GCA_964538005.1 uncultured Muribaculaceae bacterium | reverse complement strand
ATAATCTGTATTACCATAGATTGGTAACTTTACACAAAGTTTTTTACACTCTCTCAAAATCCTTCTATTATTGGCAATATCTGGTTTTTCCTTAAATTGATTAAACAAAAAGCGATATATTCTTTTTGAATATACCACTTTGTCAACAATCTGAAAAGATAAACAATTGTTTATCTTTTATGCTGCTTCTTTTAATGGAATATTTTCATCATACATTTTAACTACTTTGCTATATTTATCATATAGTCTTTTATAATCAGCATTATATTTTGTACTCATTTGACTAAAGGGAACTACTTTAAAATTAGTCCAATTACTCCCCCTTTGATAATAATTAAATAATAATTCATTATTTAGATTTTTAAGTTTAATACTCGATTCACCATCTTTAGTAGTTTTAACAACATCAACTGAACTCATTAATTCTACCATGGTATTATTATCATTATTAGTTGATTGGGCAGATATAAAATTACCTAATGAATAAATAACTAATGTATCATCAATATAAGTAACTGGTTCAATAACGTGAGGATGAGTTCCAATTATAATATCAGCACCCAACGAGGATAAATACTTTGCTTGCCTTTTTTGTTCATCGGTGGGCTCACTACGATATTCTAATCCCCAGTGCATTGATACTAAAAGTAAATCAACTTTATCTCTTATTTTTTCGATATCTTCTTTCGCTTTTTTATCACTATATAAATTAACTAAATATTCTTTTCCTTTAGGAACTTGAATCCCATTAGTTCCATATGTATAGGAAACCATCGCATATTTAATTCCATTTACTTCTTTAATCGGAATTTTTTCTGAATCTTCTTTTGAACAATAGCTGCCGGATGTATATACATCTTTATCTTGCCAATATTCACATGATTTTAAAATTGCTTTTTCACCACGATCTAAAGTATGATTGGTTGCTAAATTAACAACATTAAAACCAGCATCCAACATAGCGTCTCCAAACTCCCAAGGTGTATTAAAAGTCGGATAATCTGAAAGACCTATTTCTGTCCCTCCTAAAATTGTTTCTTGATTGTAAAACTTCAAATCATAATCTTTAATACTCGATTTAACTAATGATATTTGATTGCTAAAATCATACTTACCATTTTTATAAGCATCTTTATAAACTGAACTATGAATTAAAGCATCTCCAACCATTACTAAACTTAGTTTGGTTTCTTTAATATCTTCCTTAATTATTTTTTGGATAACTGGATTATCTTTTTTATTTCCAATTAAAAACCATATCATCCCAATTATTAAAATTAAAATAATAATTAACAAAATAAATCTTCTAGTTTTTCTTTTTACTTTTCTTTTCATACCGTTCACCATATGGCGCTTAGAAAATATATTTATTCACAACTGCCATTTATACTCTGTATATATGTTTTTAAAGCTTCTTTCCCTTCTTCATTATTAGTTGCACTAGTAAAATAAGTTCCGTTAATTTCATCTATTTCTGATTTTTCTTGTCTTTTACCTTCTAATGTGTATGTACTAATAATTCCATCTTTTAAAGTGAAAATGGCATCTTTACTATTAACCGTACATTTTACTTCTTCTCCACTAGTACATCCAGTTAAACAAAATAATGATATCAGCATTAATATTGTTTTCTTCATTTTTCCTCCTACATTAATGGTGCGAAAGCCATTAAAATTTGTCTTTTTAAATTTTGCAATTTACTTAGTTTCTCTTGGTTTGCTAACTGAATTTCATGACTTTTTTCTAAAGTTTCCATAAAATCTTTTTTGATATCTTTAATGACACTTGCTTGGTATAACCATACCCCATTCTCAAAATGTAAATATAAGCTGCGATAATCTAAATTTACAGTTCCAACTGTCGCATATACATCATCGACAATAAATGTTTTGGCATGGATAAATCCTGGAGTATATTCATATATTTTGACTCCACACTCTAGTAATTGATTATAGTAAGCTTTAGTAACTTCATTAATCATTTTTTTATCAGCTACACCGGGAACAATAATTCTAACATCAACACCATTTTTTGCAGCAATACATAATGCTGTAACCATTTCATTATCGATAATTAAATAAGGAGTTGTTATATAAATATAACTTTCTGCTTTATTAATTAAATTCATATAAATGGTTTCACCTGTAGCTTCATGGTCCCATGGATTGTCACAATATGGAACAACAAAACCATCAGATTTAGTATTTTCTAAATCTGCTAATCTAGGACGATAAGTACTATAACTATATTTTTCACCTCGAACAAAATCCCATAATGTCATATACATAATAGCCATGTTCCAAACGGCCTCACCATGCAGCATAATTCCATTATCTTTCCAATGACCAAATTTAACTTTTTCATTTATATATTCATCAGCTAAATTAATTCCGCCAGTAAATGCTACATGACCATCTATTATAACCATTTTACGGTGATCACGGTTATTGAATTTTGAACGAATTATGGGTACGAATTTATTAAAAGTACAAGATTTAACGCCATATGATTCTAGAGTTTTATAATAGTTATTTGGCAATATCATAATACAACCTAAATCATCGTACATCATTCTAACTTCAATACCTTCCCCAGCTTTTGCTTTTAATATTTCCAAAATACTATCCCACATAATTCCCGCTTCAACAATAAAGTATTCTAAAAAAATATATCTTTTAGCTTTTTTTAACTCTTCTAAAAGTCTTTTATAGTAGTCTTCACCAACTTTAAAATACTCACATTCGGTTTTTTGGCATATTGGCGATAAAGAATAATCAGTAATATACTTTGCTTGATTATATGCCGTTAAACTTTCATATCTTAATCTATCTAAAACTTCATTATCTTGATTAATATTTTTTATCTGATGATGATATATTTCACGCAATTTTTTTTGTTCTCTTTTACTTAGTTGATTTCCACCAAACATTAAATATATTAATAACCCAACAACCGGCAAAATTAAAATAACCATTATCCAAGCAATTTTATATCCTGGATTGGATTTGCCATTTATAATTAAAATAGACATTAATATCCCTACGATATAACTGCCAATATAGAAGTATATAAAATAATCAATATTAAACTTCCATACCATACCAATTATAAAGATAACTTCTAAAAAAATAATTGCTGCAACAACAAAAAGCCGATGAGTTAAAAATCCCATTATTTTTTTAAGCGTTGTCATAATATCACATCCTTAATATACTTTGATTATACCCTATTTATTTTTAATTGACAATAACTGTTTTTAGGTAGTTTCGACATAGTTCGACATAACTTGACTTTGTTGTTTAAAATCGTTATACTTAAAGCATAAAATTTATAAAGATGTGTAGTTTTACATCTTCACATACTCTATTTTAAAGGTGGATTTTATGGAAATTGAAAAAGGCGAAATTAATAAAAAAGAAATTTTTGCTGAAGGCATGTGCTTCAAGAAAATATTTTGGATTTTTATTGTAGGATGTGTTTTTGGGGTTGTATTTGAAATGGTTGTTACCTATATTCAAAATGGTGTTTGGGTTTCAAGACGGGGTTTAATATATGGACCATTAAACCCTGTTTATGGAATTGGAGCAGCTTTAATGGCTATGTTCCTCTATAAAGGCAAAAACATATTTTGGATTTTCTTAGGCGGTGCCTTAATTGGTGGCGGCTTTGAATATATTTGTTCAGTAATTCAAGAATTTTTTTTTAATCGTGTTTCTTGGGATTATACTGGTGATTTTTTAAGTATTGGCGGCCGTACTAGTTTCTTCTATATGGTGTGTTGGGGAGTTTTAGCAATTATATTTATTAAATTAATTTTACCATTTATAAGTAACATAATTGAAAAATTTCCAATCAAAGCTGGAAATATTATTACTACATGTTTGATAATTTTTGTTATATTTGATGTTCTGATTTCCCTTGTAGCGTGTCTCCGTCAAGCAGAACGTGGTTACGGAAAAGAACCTAGCAATGGTATTGAAGCTTATATTGACAAAACTTATCCTGATCATCGATTAGATGAAGTTTTTGAAAATGCAAAAGAAGTCAAATAAGACTTCTTTTAATTTTACGCATTATTCACTTTTTCAGTTAAGGTTATTTTTACGGTTTCTTTATCAATGTTATCTCCTGCTTTAATACTTTGATCTGTGACATACCCGTAACCGACTATTTCATATTTATATCCTAAAGTTTTCATTAAATAAATTATTTCCGACCTTGAATAACCTTTTAAATCAGGCATTATATTTTTATCACCATTGGTAATTAAGAATACCTTATCATAAGATAATACTGTTTCTCCTTTATTTGGATACTGGCTGATAACTTTATCACCATTACCTATTACAATTGTTTTAATATTACTAGCTTCTAATTCTTTTTTAACATCTTCAGTTTTTTTGTTAACAAATGATTTCAATTCCAAAGATGTTACATTACTGTTCGGATTAGTACTGTTGAACATATTTTTATATTTAGCAATATTTTTCATTAAGTTATTAACGGCATCACTAACAACAACAGTAGCTCCTACATTTGGCCTTTTAACCGCCGCATAAATAATTATTTCCGGATCATCTTTTGGATACATTCCAGAAAACGAATAAATATATGCACTGTCACCTTTTAAATAACCACCTTTGCTACTAGCAATTTGGGCGGTACCTGTTTTTCCAATAATATCAAAACCATCAATTTTATATCTTCGACCAGTGGCCTGAGGATCATCACTATTAATAACGTTATACATTAGTTCTTTCATTTTATTAACTGTTGTTTCACTAGCGACTGTTTCTGATTTTTCTACTTTACGTTTATAGGTGGTTTCACCAGTATTTGGATTAATTACTTTAGAAACAACATGTGGCGTTAAGGCTTTTCCATTATTAGCAATAATTGATAAAGCTTTTAAATGTTGAGCGACAGTGGTATTAATACCTTGTCCAAAAGCAGCATTAACAACTTCAACTGGATATTTGAAGCCTAATTTACCAGCCGATTCACGTGCTAAATCAATACCTGTTGTTTTTCCAAATCCATACTTATTTAAACAATCTTTTAAATCATTTTTATCAATAAATTTATTGATCATTGAACTTACCCCAACGTTACTAGAATACTCAAAACCTTTATCAAAATTAATTGTACCCCAACCAACATTATTGTGGTCTTTTATAACTGCGTCCGCCACTTCAATTGTTCCTGATCTAAAAGTATCTGTTCCGTTATAAGTACCTTTTTCAATCGCACACATATAAGTATATATTTTCATGGTACTCCCAGGTTCAAAGGCGTTTGATACTAAAGGATTTTCATAACTAGTAATATCTCTGGTGTTTGGATTAAATGAAGGAGTTGAGGATGACGCTAAAACATCACCAGTCTTAGCATCCATAACGGAGATAATCGACCATTCTGGTTTATATTTTTCTTCAATAGTTTTTACTTCGGTTTCCACAAATCTTTGAATATTGGCGTCTAAGGTTAAATAAATATTACTACCGTCAATAGCATCTATTCTTTCTTCAGCAGTATCAGGTATTTTATAACCAAATCTGTCCTGTTGATATTTTAAATATCCATCTGTACCTTTTAATTGCTCATCAAATTTTGCTTCAATTCCAAGTTCACCATCAATAGTTGTTTTTACCTTACCAGTACGATCCTTTTTTTCATTAGTTTTTGCATAACCTAAAATATAAGATGCAAAATCACCATTTGGATAATACCTTTTGTAAGTTTCACTAAAAGATATTCCTGGTAAATTCAAATCATCAATTTCACCTTTTTTAAGTTCAGTAATATTTTTACCCGCTGTTCCTAATTCAACTTGATATTTGTTTTCATCTTTTCCTTTTTGTAAACGATTTTTAATATCATTAACATCTGCCTCAAGAACTTGTGCTAAAGCAATAGCGGTTCCATCGATATCTTTAACATAATCAATTTTACTACCAGTACTTCTATTTTTATCTAAATAAGCAATAATCGTATATGAAGTTACATTATGGGCAAGTACGTTACCGCTCATATCATAAATTGTTCCTCTTTTTGCAGTTAATGTTTTAGATATTGTATTGCGATTAGATGCAAATTTTTGAATGTCGTGACCGTTAACACTTGGAGAAAGTGCTAAAAAACAATAACGGGCAAATAATATAATTAGACAAAGAAAAAAAACAAAAAAGATTTTTTGGGGAAATTTCCAGTTGTTACTTTTTTGCTTTTTACCTGTCACATTAACACCTCTTATTCGTTAACAACAATTATATTATCATTATTATAAGCCAGTCCCATTTCATTTACAACCCCTTTTACATTTTCAAAGGATGTAAGTTCATTAACTTTCATAGTTAAACTTTCATTATTCTTTTCTTGATTATTAATATTGTATTTAACTTCTTCAATACTCATCTTAAGTTCACTAATAGATGCTCCGCAAAAAGCTTTAATGCCAATTGAAAAGACAAAAGCAAAAATAATTACTACATATAGTAATCTTTCACCTTTTGTAATTCTTGCTTTTCTTACTTTCTTTTTTGCCATATGCTTAGCCTCTTTCTATTACTCTTAATCTTGAACTTCTCGATCTTGCATTTTCTTCTATTTCTTGTTCTGTTGGCGCAATATTTGCGATAACTTTAAATTTTGGTTTGAATTCTTCAGGGATTATCGGAAGTTTTTGTAGTTCTTTTGGAACACTACTTACTTCTTTAAAAATTTGTTTACAAATTCTATCTTCTAATGAATGGAAAGTAATTACACAAATCCTTCCCTTTGGTTTTAGTAATTTCAAAGCATCTGTTAAGGCTTGTTCAAAAACCTCCAACTCTTGATTAACTTCAATTCTAATAGCTTGGAAAACTTTTCTCGCTGGATGACCTTTTTTGCGGTACTTTTCTGGTACACTGTTTTTAATGATTTCAGCTAACTCTAATGTTGTTTCAATTTTTTTATTTTCACGGTATTTTATAATTGATGAAGTAATACTACCTGAATATTTTTCCTCACCATAACGGTAAAATATTTTAGTTAGCTCTTCATATGAATAGTTATTAACTACATCATAGGCGGTTAGCTTGTCTTCTCTATTCATTCGCATATCGAGTGGCGCATCTTGATGAAAACTAAATCCACGTTCAGCATTATCTAATTGTGGAGATGAAACTCCTAAATCAAATAAAATCCCATCAACATTACCAGCCCTTTTTGTTATTTCTTCTTTTATATTTTTAAAATTAGTATGGATTATTTCATAATTATTACCAATAGCTTTTAATTTTTTATCAGCTTCTTTAATAGCCTCACTATCTTGGTCAAAAGCATATAGAAAACCGTTAGGTATTTCTTTTAAAATATGACTACTATGACCACCATAACCTAAAGTACAATCGACGATAATACTATCTTCTTTTAAATTTAAATATTGGAGACTTTCTTTTAATAAAACGCTTATATGCATAATTCCTCCTAGATATTCAAATTAGCTGAAAATAAATTATCGGCTATATCTGATAAGCTATCTTCGTTTTCATCGATGAAATTGTTCCATCTTTCCTCGCTCCATATTTCTAAATGATCACCGACACCGATAACCACACAGTCTTTAGCAAGTTCAGCGTATTTAATTAATGGGGTTGAAATATTAATACGTCCTTGTTTATCAAATTCAGCATTACCAGCCCCTGATAAAAAGAAACGCATAAAGTTACGGGCATCTTTAACATTAGGTAATTCTTGATATTTTTTAACTATAGTTTCCCAAATGTTTTTTGGATAAATGAACAGGCAGCCATCTAGGCCTCTAGTAACTATGAAAGATTCACCTAATTCATATCTTATTTTTGATGGGATAGTTAGTCTTCCCTTGTCGTCAATCGTATGATGATATTCGCCCATGAACATAATTATCCCCCACTTTCACCCACAATGTTACACTGTACACCACTATTCTACTATCTTAATATGTTTTTGTAAATACTTTTAGGGATAAAATTTGGTATTTTTAACGAATTTTACAACATATTTCATTAAAATTGTGGATAAAATTTAAATGTTTGATTTTTCAACAAAATAGTATCTGCAAAACAATGCCCATTTATCAGAATTCGTTAGTGTAAAGAGTTTTGGGGATTTTTAATAAATTCTTAAGACTCTTTTATTTT
>CAZIDO010000049.1:0-8407 GCA_964538005.1 uncultured Muribaculaceae bacterium | reverse complement strand
AAAATAAAATAGTGCGGTGAATCACTCACCAACACTATTTATAATACAACCTAAAATACATTTTAAATAATGTATTTTTGTTTGGGTAAATCATTAATATCATTTACTAAAAGATAAAAATAGAGTATAATTTAATAGGTGATTTAATGTTATATCAAGGGATAGAAAAAAGTATTATTAAAAAATTTAGAAAAGAAATTTGGAGTAAATTTTCTAAGGCTAATCGTGAATATAAATTAATAAATAAAAATGATAAAATAGCAGTTTGTTTAAGTGGCGGCAAAGATTCATTTTTGTTGGCAAAGTGTTTACAAGAATTACAAAAGCACGGCAAAGATTCATTTGAATTAGAATTTATCATTATGAACCCTGGATATAACGAAGAAAATTTAAATCAAATAAAAGAAAATTTAAACAAATTAGAAATAGATGCTCATATATTTGAAACACCGATATTTAAAATAGCAGATACTAGTGATAGCCCATGTTATTTATGTGCGAAAATGCGTCGTGGATATTTATATGATTATGCTCAAAAATTAGGATGCAATAAAATTGCTTTAGGTCATCATATGGATGATGTTGTAGAAACCATATTATTAAATTTAATTTATAATGGATCATATTCTAGTATGATGCCGAAACTAAAAAGTGATAATTTTGAAGGATTGGAATTAATAAGACCATTATATTTAATTAGAGAAAAAGATATAATAAATTGGAAAAATTATAACGATTTAACTTTTATCGACTGCGCTTGTAAAGTAACTAAAAAGAGTAGTGGAAAAAGACTAGAAATAAAGAAATTATTAACTGATTTGGAGAAATATAACCCTGATGTTTTTAGAAGTATTTTTACATCAACAACCAATGTCAACCTCAATACAATTATTCAGTATAAAAGTGGCAAAAATAAACATAATTTTTTAGATGACTATTAAAAAATATGTCAAGTTGGCAAAAAGCTGATGATTTTTTATTTAAACTGTGATATAATATAATTGTCTAGAAGATGCGACTGTATATGAAAAACCTACATATAAACGATACGGGAATTTAATTGATTTACGGTGTTGAATACTTGATTTTATCAAGAATCCTAATGTGAATCATGTAATGCCCACCTGGAAACATGGTTTTATCGTTAAGAGTCCGCTTCTGGGCTTTTTTGTTGCAAAAAACTAGCTTAATTTAGCTAGTTCCTTGATTTTATCAGTGTTTTTAAAATTATATTTTGCTATTTTATATAAAACATCTTCACCATATTTTTTAACAATTTCCGCACCTGCTTTATCAACCATTGCTCCCGCGCCTTTTGGTAAAGTCATACCTAAATTTTTAGATAATTTTTCAAATTCTTTAATTAAAACAAAACGACTAATTAAAGAACCACAGGCTACAGAAAGACATTGATCTTCGGCTTGAGTAGCAAAAGTAATACCTCTTTGAACATTTGGCAAATTATTAATATATTTATAATATATAAAAGGTTCAGCAAATTGATCAACGACAATATAGTCATAACTTTTGAACTTTTTAGTTAAATCTAATAATACTTTATTATGCAATACTGCTTTAATGGTATTTAAATTCATTTTTTCATTATATTTATTATTATATTCTTCATTGTTTAAAATCATTGTTGAATACGGTATTTTTTTAATAATTTGTGGAACAACTCTTAAAATGTGTTCATCAGTTATTTTTTTAGAATCACGAACCCCTAATTTTTCTAGAAAGGGAATGTCTTTTTTTGTTACATAAGCTGCAGTAACAACAACAGGGCCAAAGTAATCACCAGTTCCAACTTCATCAGAACCGATTGAAGTACAATCATATAGTTCTGGATGATTTAATTTTTTCTTAGTTGGTTTATCCTTAGGATTATTTTCAACCTTTTTAACTTTTACTGGTTTATTAGGATTTAAATGTTTTTCCATTTCTGTCCATAACTGGGCATCAACGTCGGCGCTTATACCTTGAAAAACAGCTTTACCTGATTCATATAAAGTAACCATTGTATCAGCTTCTTTAGCTTGAAAAACAGCATAAGGAGGAGTTATGTGTCTTTTTTTATCTGCAAAATATTCTGTCATTTTTTCTTTGGTGTTGTCACTAACTGTTAAAGTTATTGTACGCACATCATTTTTTGCCATCTTAATCACCTATACACATTTTAACACAAAAAATCGAGATTCACAATATCAAGCAATGAATTGCTTTATTTTTTCTAAGCAATATAATATAATTATATATAGGAGGGTAGTAAATGAATTTAATGGATATAGGAATAATTATATTTTTAATTATTGGAGCTTTAATTGGGTTCAAACAAGGGTTCACTAAAAGTCTAGTTAATTGTCTTGGTTATATTGTGATTATTTTTTTAGCATTTGTTTTAAAAAATCCCCTAAGCGAGTGGTTGATGTTGCACTTACCATTTTTTGATTTTTATGGTTTGATCAAAGGGGTATCGGTTTTAAATATTGCCATATACGAAGTAATAGCTTTTGTTTTAATCTTTAGTATATTATTGATTATTTTAAAGGTTTTATTGTTAGCTACGGGCATTTTTGAAAAGATTTTATCGTTTACCATTATCTTAGGTATTCCATCTAAAATATTGGGGATGATAATAGGGGTTATTAAAAACTATATGTTGGTTTTTGTTATTTTATTTATTTTGGCGCTTCCAAACTTTGCAAGTAACGATATTATAAAAGAATCGAAGTTTCAAAAACCAATTTTAGGGTATACGCCATTGTTATCTAATTTTGCTGATAAGTCAATGAAGGTATTTGATGAATTTGCTGATTTATCAGATAAGTATAAAGATACAAAAAGTAGCAATGAATTTAATTTAGAAACTTTAGATTTGTTCTTGAAGTATGACATTGTTAAACCTAAATTGGTGAAACAGTTAATTAAAGAAGATAAACTGCACATAAAAGGTGCGGAAAAAACTATTATAAAATATGAGGAGGAATAGTATGGAAATTATTGAAGCTAATGATCAAAACTTTGATGAAGTTATTCAAAATAAAGAAGTATTAGTAGACTTTTATGCTGAGTGGTGTGGGCCATGTAAAATGGTTGCTCCTGAATTAGAAGCTATTAAAGATAAAATCCAAATAGTAAAAATTAACATTGATGAAAATATGATGTTATGCAAAAGATATGGAGTGATGAGTGTTCCAACTTTAGTTCATATTACTGGAGAACTTGCGGATAAGAAAATAGGTTATATGCCTAAAGAAATTATTTTAGATTGGATAGGGAAATAACCTATCTTTTTTATGTTGTTTTTGATATAATATTAAAAGGTGATTTTAATGAAAAGGGTTTTAATAGTTGCAGTACTTTGTGTCATAATTGATCAAGCAATTAAATATAGTTTAACCGCTTTAATAAGCTTTGGAGATTCAGTACATGTAATTGGGGACTTTTTCACCTTAACATTATTACAAAATACTGGTGCGGCTTTTAGTATTTTAAGCTCAAATACGGTATTTTTAATTGTTGTTAGTTTATTTGCTTTGTGCTTAATCTATGTTTTATTAATTCAAGGTAAAAAGATAGATAAAGTAGAAAGCTATTTATATGGAATTCTAATTGGCGGAGTTATCGGTAATTTACTTGACCGTATTATTCATGGGTATGTCGTTGACTATTTGTCATTTAGTTTTGGAACTTTTCATATTCCAATCTTTAATTTTGCTGATATGTGCATTATTATATCAATTGGATTAATTATTATACATATATTAAAGGGGGAAAAGAATGAAGTATCAAGTAAATAATCCTGGAATTAGATTAGATAATTTTTTAGCTGAAACTTTAAACACAAGCCGAAGTAATGCAGCTAAAATGATTAAAGCCAAAGAAGTTTTAGTGAACGGAAATTTAACTAAAACTGGCTATATTGTTAAAGAAGAAGATATAATTGAAGTAAATCATGTCGAAGAAGTAACGGATATTACTCCGGAAAAAATGGATTTGAACATTGTTTACGAAGATGATGATGTTATTATTGTAAATAAAGACAACGGGGTAGTTGTTCATCCTGCGCCAGGCAATTATCATGGTACTTTAGTGAACGGTTTACTTTATCACAGCAAACTAAGTGATAGTAATGGTGAATTTAGACCGGGTATCGTCCACCGTATTGACGCTTATACAACTGGATTATTAATGGTTGCTAAAAACAACAAAGCGCATGAACATTTAGCGAGTCAATTACAAGAAAAAACTACTTATCGCAAGTACTATGCTTTAGTATGGGGGGCTATCCCTAACGACACTGGTTTAATTGATGCGCCAATTGGAAGATCAGACAACGATCGTAAGAAACTGGCAATAAACCCTAAAGGTAAAGATGCTATTACACATTTTAGAGTTTTAAAAAGATTTAAAGAAGTTACTTTAATTGAGTTGGAATTAGAAACTGGTAGAACTCATCAAATCAGGGTTCATATGGACTATATTGGGCATCCGGTTGTTAATGATCCGGTTTATGGTAAAAGAAAATTAATTGATAAAACGGGTCAATGTTTACATGCCAAAGAGCTTGGATTTGTACATCCAACAACGGGCGAATATAAGAAATTTGATAGTGAATTGCCAGAGAAATTTTTAAATATAATGTCATACTTTGAGTAGGAGGTTTACATGGAAGATAGTATTGTCAATAAAAATGATGAAACAGTTATGAAATTACTACATTATTTCATTTCAGAACGTGATTATAATCCGATAGTAATTAGAGGTATTGAAGGCGAAATTTGGCTTGAAAACTTAAATGAAGATTATAAAATCATCAGAATTGTTTCTAACTATATTCATAATGACGAACAGTTTGAATTTGATATAGTTAAAACTAAACATTTGACTAAAACAATTAGAAAAAAAACATTCTCGTTTAAGATGAATGTGTTAAGTATATTTGTTAATTTAGGTGATAATGTCCACATGGATAATTTTGAAGAACCTAAAATAGCATTTGCTGGTATTAAGGATACCAATGAACTTAAGAACTACCGTTTCATTATTGATACATTCCCAGATATCACTAAGGAAATAAAATTTAAAGAAAAAGGCATGGAACTATTTATGAAAATAACTGGAGATATTGCTAAGAAAAATGAAGGGGATGCTAAAATGAACGAAGAAGTATTTACAATGAAGAAACCAATTATAACTTATATTTTGATTGCTATTAATGTCTTAATGTTTTTAATAACAAATTATTTAGATGTTACTGATGCACTGGCTGTTAATCGATTTGGAGTTTTAAATGGAGAATTTTATCGTTTATTTACAGGGATATTCTTACATGCCAATGTTGTTCATTTGATTTTTAACTGCTATGCGTTATATATTATTGGAATGCAACTTGAAAGCTTTTTAGGTAAATTTAGATTTATTTTGGTTTATTTATTAAGTGGATTAGCGGGTAGTGCATTATCAATTTTCTTTAGTGTTGGATATAGTGTAGGAGCTTCCGGGGCTATATTTGGTTTACTTGGAGCGTTATTATACTTTGGATTCCATCACCGTGTTTATTTAGAAACTGTTGTTAAATCACAAATTATTCCGTTAATTATTGTCAACTTACTAATTGGAATGATGCCAGGCATCGATAACTGGGCACACATCGGTGGTTTAGTTGGTGGCGTTTTAGCAACTATGGCAGTTGGTGTAAAATATAAATCATCGAAATTTGAAATGGTAAATGGTTGGATTTTATATTCAATTTATATAGGCGCTATTATGTTTATGGTTTTTAGTAGAGGTTTAGGATAGAAAAAAGCGATTAATTATCGCTTTTAATTTTGCTTAAATACTCTAACTTTATCAGCTGTTTTAGGAGGCGTTGGACTCCAAGTTAATTCATCTCTTGTAAGTTTTAGTAAATCAATTTCATTTTGATTGCTTCCATATCCATGTGTACGAGCTTCTAATTCAGCTTTGATATCATTTAGCATTTGAATTGAAGTGATTTCTTCAATTTGTTTTTCTTTACCTAATTGATTATTATTCGAAGCTTTTGTGTGGTTATTATCAGTAGATGTATTATTTATAGCGGCTGCTTTATATTCTTTTATATTTTTGAGTTGAAAAGGAATAGTTGCAGCAGTTGCTGCAAATGTTAATACGGCAAAAACATTTGCTAAAGCACCATCGGTTGTCATTGCTGAATAACCAAAGACCATAGCCGCTGATAATGGCCACATTTTTCTTTTTCCATTTTTATTACTGGCTGGTTTACCACCGTTTTTAAGTGATAATGAATTAATTTTTGCAATTTTATATTCGAAAAATAAAGGGACTGCCATATAAGGCATAGTAGGTAAAAGTTGCAACATTAAACCAATTGCCATAATTTTATCTGCAATCGGATCTAACATTTTTCCGGTTTCAGTAGTTGCTTTTAATAGTCGTGCTACCACACCATCAGCGCAGTCTGTTAATGCAAAGGCTCCTGCAGCTAGAAGTACCAGTAGTAAATCGCCAATTGATACTAAGTGAGGAACAATTGCAATCGCAGGTATCCTTGATAAACTTAAAATATTAGCTGGCCATGATTTAATATTAGTTAGGTCTTTTTTTAAAATATCTAATGTATATTTTTCTTCCTTTTTTTCTTCATTTGTGTCTGTCATATTACCCACCTGATTTCTTTTAAGTATTTTATCATTTTTCTTAATAAAAGTAAAGAAAATTGCTTGTCATTTCTTTACAATGATTTTGGAGCTGGTAACCGTAACCAATATACTTTTTTGTCGAATCTTGTTATAATTATAATAGATAAAAAAGGTGGTGGTATGATGTCTAAGCTAGGAAAAATTATATTAATTATTTCGATTGTTTTATGTACCATTGTTCCGCCTTTTCAAGTAAAAGCAGCTGGTTCTTATTCAGTTGAAATGGTTTCCAATACAAGTGGTAATAAAGTGGTTGGAACATATACTACTTACAATGAAGCTGTAAATGTTATGAATGCTCAAAATTCAACAAGTACTAGTGTGGCTTCTATTTATAAAGATGGTAAAATTATTAATTCAAGATATGCAATCTTTCAGTTTTATCCTAATGGAGGGACGATTAATTTATATCAATCAATAGGGGGCTCTGCCTATACTTATATTAGACCTTCAAGCATGACTGATGCCGCTTTCATTGATTCAACTGAAAACCAAGCTTTAATAATGTATGAAGGTTTTAAGGGATATGTTGATATAAACGCTGGTAACATTATTCCAATTTCGTTGATATCATCTAATATGATTCAGATGTCAGTTAGTCTGTTAAACCTTCGTGAGTCTCCTAATACTTCTGCTAAATCATTAGCTAAAATCACTTGTACTAATTGTACGTTTGCTTATGACAGCAAAACAACGGGTCAAGGATATACTTGGTACCGAATTTCTTATAATGGTCAAGTTGGCTGGGTTGCTAGTGATAACTGGGCAACTGAAATAAATGGTACTGGTTTAAATACTTTCTATTATCGTTACTCATCTGGTAATCTATTACATCGTTATGCTTATCATAACGGAACTTCTTATTCTGACGATTTCTATAATTTAGGTCCCACACCTAGTTATTTGTCAGTAGGGGTTAATTATTATAGTTTCGATGGAGGTATTTATTTATATAATAGCGTTCAAGCGATGTTAGATGATTATCGTAATGATTCATATACAAGCAGTATAAATGCTAATAATCCTAACTATCCATATTATTTGTTTATGCCAAGTAAATCGGTTTCGAAAGCAAGTGCAGCTGATTTAAATGCACAAATAACTAATCCAAATTCTAAATTATATAATCAAGGTGCTAATTTCAAAGAAGTTGAAAGATTATATGGTATGAACGCTTTAACTGCTTTTGCTAAAGCTCGTACCGAAAGTGGAGATGGCATGAGTTCTATCGCACAAAATAAAAATAATCTTTTTGGATATGGGGCGGCTGATAGTTGTGCATATGACTGTGCTAAAAGTTATGCGAGTGTATATGACTCAATAGTTGATTATGCTAGAAGTGTTCAAGGTAGTTATACAACGGCTGGGGCCAAATATTATTTTGGTAGTCACCCAGGAACTAAAGGTAGTGGGCGTAATGTTAAATATGCCTCTAATGCAGGCGCTGGTGAATTAGAAGCTGCATCAGCATTTATGGCGGATTTAAAAAACAATGGATTACGTGATTATAAATCAAATACCATTGGTGTTACTAAATACGGAAAATACAATGTTCCAGTTTATAAAGAGGCGAACACTAACACTGTAATTTATAATATGCAAAATATTAATAGTTCATTTAGGGTATATAATGTTCCTGTCAACGTTGTTGATAAAGTAGGGGACTTTTATAAAATATATACCGATAGTAATGATTATCAATA
>CAZIDO010000048.1:0-8424 GCA_964538005.1 uncultured Muribaculaceae bacterium | reverse complement strand
GGGATCAATCAAATAGATTAATATTTCTATAAGAATGATTATACGTGATAATATGAAAAAAGCCTTTACTTTAATAGAACTATTAGGTGTAATTGTTATATTAGGAATCATAGGGGTGATAGTAGTCCCCCTAGTTTCAAGTATGATAAACGATAGTAAGAAAGACACATATAACATGCAAGTTCAAGCTATCAAAGATGCGGCTAAAAGTTATGCCAACGCCAATATATATACGTTAAATTGTACGACAACATGTACAAATTGTGCTTGTGATCCAACTTTACAAAAACTAATAGATGATGGTTACTTAGAGGAAATTTCTAAGCCTATAGTTAATCCAGATAATAAAAAACAATATGATAAAACTTCAAAAGTCACAATAAAACAAGTTGGAAATAAATTTCAATACATATTTCCGCCAGCATAAGGTTTAGATGGACACTAAACCTTTTTTTTGATAAAATTAGGAGTAGGTGATGTTATGCTTTATAGTTCGATTGATAATAGTAAAATAAAAGAAATAAAAAAATTAAATCAAAAAAAATACCGTGATCAAAATAATACTTTTTTAGTTGAGGGTGAACACCTTATTTTAGAAGCTTATAAAAAAGGATGTTTAAAAGAATTGTTATTAACTGAAAATACTGAATTTGAATTAGATGTTGAAACAAACTATATAACTGAAAGTGTTAGTAAATTTATTACATCCTTAGATACTCCAACTAATATGGTAGGTGTTTGTAGTAAAAGAGAAAATAAAATAACTGGCAATAAAATATTAATATTAGATGAAATTCAAGATCCTGGTAATTTAGGAACGATTATTAGAAGTGCAGTTGCATTTAATATTGATACCATTATTTTAAGTGGTAACTGTGCTGATGTACATAGTTCTAAAGTTATCAGGGCTAGTCAAGGAATGCTATTTAACATTAATATTGTTACTAAAAACTTGGAAGAAACAATATTGAATTTAAAAAATGAAAACTATAAAATATATGGAACAAAAGTATCTGGTGGAAAAGATGTAAAACAACTTGCAAAAAATGAAAAGTTTGCTATAATAATGGGAAACGAAGGCCATGGAGTTAAAGATAGCTTACTTGGCCTATGTGATGAATACTTATATATAGCAATGAACAAAACTTGTGAAAGTTTAAATGTCGCAATTGCAACGAGTATAATTTTATATGAAATGGGTGATTATAATGCTTAAAATAGGAAAAATTGTTAATACACATGGTTTAAAAGGTGAAGTAAGAATTATTTCAGATTTCCAGTATAAAGAAACAGTGTTCAAAAAAAATAATCATCTTTTTGTTAATGATGAAGAATTAATAATTAATAGTTATCGTATTCATAAAAATTTTGATATGGTTACATTTCAAGGAATCAACGATATAAATGAAGTTTTAAAATACAAAGGTTCAAACGTTTATATTAATAAAGAAGATTATGAATTTCCAGGAGTCTTATATGACGATTTAATAGGAGTCCCTGTTTATAATGATGGCAATAAAATTGGAGAAGTAAAGGAAATATATCATAATGTTAATCAAGATCTTTTAGTTATTAAAAATGATAAAAAACAATATTTAGTTCCTTATGTAACTGAATTTATTAAAGAAGCAACAAAAGAAAAAATAGAAATAAATGTAATTGAGGGATTAATTGATGAAGATTGATATATTAACAATATTTCCAAATATGTTTGATGGATTTTTAACAGAATCAATTATTAAAAGAGCTAGAGAAAAAGGACTAGTTGAAATAAATACTCATGATATAAGAAATTATAGTAAAGACATTCATAAAAGAGTTGATGGCTATGGCTTTGGTGGAGGTCAGGGTATGGTACTAATGCCAGAACCAATATTTGATGCGGTAGAAGATTTAAGAAAAGAAAATACCAAAGTAATCTTAATGACCCCACAAGGGGAACCGTATAAACAAGAAAAAGCTTATGATCTATCAAAAGAAAAACATTTGATTTTAATATGTGGTCACTATGAAGGTTTTGATGAACGAATTAGATCAATTGTCGACTTAGAAATAAGTATTGGTGACTATGTCTTAACTGGCGGAGAACTCGCTAGTATGATTATTACTGATAGTATTGTAAGATTAATTGATGGCGTCATTGAAAAAGAATCACATTTACAAGATTCATTTAATAATAACTTATTAGATTACCCAGTATATACTAAACCGGTTAATTTTAGAGGAATGGAAGTTCCAGAAGTACTATTATCTGGACACCATGCTAATATAAAGAAATATAGAGAAGAAGAGAGCCTAAAAAGAACCAAAGAACGAAGACCGGATCTATTAGAAAAGAGATGATTTTATGAGTAAATATTATGTTTGTGATAAAGAGGGCAACGATAAATTACTAGGTTATTTAAATCAAGAAAAGATGCAAGGATTTAAAATAAAACCAAAAAACAATGTTAAATATGATGGCATTGAAGTAAGTAAATTAACTTTAGTAGAACCCTCACTAATTGAAATGGTTTTAAAAAGAAAAACCAAAAAACAATTAGATGCTTATTTAAATTTCTTAATTGGTATCGTCGATGCTAGTGATACGGATTCTGGTGATTTGGCATTAGTACTTGATGATATAAAAAGATATCAAGCTCTTATCATGAGTAAATATGCAAAATTTTTAGATACATATTACATTAGAGAATTATTGTTACGTGTAAAATTTGTTGAAGATGAACTAAAAAGTAAAATCAAGAAATATAATCAAAGTATGACTAATAGTCATGGTCGTGGTGGAAGATAGTAAAAGCCATCTTTTTTTCATCAAAGATTATTTACAAAAAATAATAAATGTAATATAATGAAATTAATAAACGAAACTTCATAAAATAAAAAAGGGAGATAACGGATAACTTATCAGTGTCTACCGAATGGGTGAACACTTAGCTAATAGCTAGGTGTCTTTTTTTACTAATGAAATTTCATATCAATTGTGATAAGAGAGATATTAATAAAACGATAATTATAACCAAGGATAAGATTAAAAAATCTTTCTTGTTCATAATATCAAACCTCTCTTCTTTAGAAGATGAGGTAGACACCGAGGTTAAAAGTTATTTCCCTAAAATTAAATATATAATAAAGAAAGACATACTGCAAATGACACTTTTCTGAAATTGAACAATATATATAACTTTAAAACATCGATTTTTCTATAGATTAATTTCCCTTTTTTCTTGCTTATAAAGTATTATAAATGCCTATATCTAATAAAATTAAAAAATCCAATAATTTTATTAAACAGTAAATCATAGAATATCATTTTTAAGTAAATTTTATTCATTTCCTTGCATATTTTTTAAATATATGGTAAAATCATCTATGTCGTGATCCGCTAGGAAATATACTTATGATCATAGATTTGTATAAAGGAGCGAGACTGTATGAATATAATTGAAAAAATTACTCAAAGTCAGATAAGAAACGATATACCTGAATTCCGTGTTGGTGATACTGTAAAAGTCAACGTAAGAATTATTGAAGGTAAACGTGAAAGAATTCAAGCTTTTGAAGGTATCGTAATCGCTATTAAAGGCGGCGGCGTAAGTAAAAACTTTACAGTTAGAAAAATCTCTGGTGGTATAGGAGTTGAAAGAGTATTCCCATTTAACTCACCAAAAGTTGACAGTGTAGAAGTCATGAGAAAAGGTAAAGTAAGACGTGCTAAATTAAATTATTTACGTAACTTAAAAGGCCAAGTAAAAATCAAAGAAAGAAAATAAGGCTAATAAAGTCTTATTTTTTATTAGAAGGGGTGCCCAAATGGAAGAAAAACCAAAAAAGAATATATTTAAAGAACTACTTCCTTACATAATTATTATTTTAGTTGTTGTTTTAATCAGAACATTTATTGTTACACCAGTTCAAGTAGATGGTGAATCAATGGTTCCAACCTTAAAAGATAGGGAAATATTATTATTAAAAAAATATGATCACTCACTTGAAAGATTTGATATTGTTGTCTTCAAATATAACAATGATAAATTAATTAAAAGAGTAGTTGGTTTACCAGGAGACCATATCGAATATAAAAATGGTAAATTAAAAGTAAATGATACATATATCAAGGAAAACTTTAAAACAAATTCAAAAACAAATGATTTCAAATTAGAAGACATTGGATATGAAAAAGTTCCCAAAGGATATTATTTTGTAATGGGTGATAACCGAAACAATTCAACTGATAGTAGAATAATTGGATTAGTGGATGCCAAACAAATCCAAGGGTCTACAACTTTCAGTATCTTTCCATTTGGCTCAATTAAAAATAAGTAGTTATTCAACTACTTTTTTGATATAATAAAGGAATAACTGTTGGAAATATATTTACAATATAATTAAAACAGCGAAGGGGAGTAGAGAAGTATGAAGTATATTTTTAAAGATTATATAAACAATAAACATAATTTTGATAAAGTAACTATTTTAGCAATATTTAGTTTACTTATAGTAATATCTGGAGCATTTGGTTGGATGTATGAATTTATTTTTTATTATTTCAATGATGGTATGAATTTTAGTTGGCAAGGGGGAAACTTTTTACCATGGATAAATATCTATGCTATAGGGGCGATGATTATATATTTTTCAACTTATAAAGTGAGAAAAAATCCTATTAAAGTATTCTTAATAAGTCTTGTATTAACAGGTGCATTAGAATATATTTCTGGATGGGGTATATATATTCTTGGTGATGGTGCTAGATATTGGGACTATAATACAGAAATATTGAATTTTGGTAATATAGGAGGGTTTATATGTTTAAGAAGCGTATTATTCTTTGGAATATCGGGACTATTACTAATGTATGTTATTGTTCCACTATGCTTTCAATTGGCAAAAAAAATGAATAAAAAAGTATTTTTAACACTAAGCTTTACGCTGTGTGGTATAATTTTATTAGATGAAATTTATAATGGGGTTATGACCAGAATTTTTTCTCTACCAAATGCAAATGAAATATATGATATATTGCCCAAATAATGTACCGATATATTATATAGTAGCAAGAATTGATTTAGCAGTTGTCGAGAGATTCTCGAATACTGTAGCTGATGGCAAAAATTATAAAATGAATTATATAAAGATATTAATTTACTAGTAGAGGAAAGTCAAGATTAATTGAGGTGAATGGAATGGGAATTATATCTAGTGCAAGCGGGGCATCCTGCTGGAAAGGCTTAGACTATTATAAAAATAATAAAACTAAAAATATAAAAAGGATTAATGATACAGAATATACAAGTATTGCATCTGGAACAGCAGAATATAATGTTTATTTGAATTTGAAAAATCCAAGAAAATCAACCTGTAATTGCCCTTTAGCAAATGGAAAAAGAATAATTTGCAAACATATTGTTGCAACATACTTTACTGTTGTGCCAAATAGTGCAAAAGAGTTTGAGGAAGAACAAGAGAAATTACGAGAAGAATATGAAGAATATCAAAATAATGAATATAAAAATGCAATTAAATTTGTGAATAAAATGTCTAAAAAAGAATTAGTAGAAGAGTTTATTTATATTTTTGATTATGCTCCTGAATGGGTATATGCTGATTTTATAAGAAGAAATGATATTGATGGTTAATAGTAACGGAGAAACTTAATAATTATGGATATATCAAAAAAGAGAGCAAAGAAAAAACAAAAAAGAAGTGGAAAGTAATAATGAACAACAAATAAAGTGATATAAATAGCGAGTATAAATTGGGATATCAGTATTTATGGAAATGCCAATGCAAACCGTTATAAAATCATTATTTTCTTAAAATGAGTTTTTATATATTTGAGTAAAAAACAAAGAAAGGAGAGATTTTTGATGAAGAAAAGTGATATTACAATTAGATCAAGTGCAGCAGAATATTTAACATTTATAGCCGCTACTGGAGACGATAAACAATCAATTGAAATGCGCTATGAGGATGAAAATATTTGGCTTACACAAAAAATGCTTTCAAGCTTATATGATGTTAAATTGAGTACTATTAACGAGCATATTAAAAAAATATTTACTGATAATGAATTAATTAAAGATTCAACTATTAGGAAATTCCGAATAGTTCAAAATGAGGGAGATAGAAATGTTGAACGTGAAGTACTTCATTATAATCTTCAAACGATAACTGCTATCGGATTTAAAATAGACAACGAAAAAGCAGTTCAGTTTAGGAAATGGGCTAATCAAATCGTAAAAAATTACACAATCAAAGGTTGGGTAATGGATTCGGATAGGTTAAAAAACGGTGGTTCTATTTTAACTGAAAAATATTTTGAAGAACAACTTGAAAAAATAAGAGAAATTAGATTATCAAAAAGTTACAGATATTTATGCTACTAGTATTGATTATGACTCCACAGCTAAAGCCACACAAAGATTTTTTAGTGCAATTCAAAACAAATTACATTATGCAATACATGGACAAACAGCAGCAGAAGTAATATATAATAGAGCAGATTCAAAAAAAGATAATATGGGACTTACTAACTGGGCTGGTTCACCTAACGGTAAAATCCATAAATACGATGTAACAATAGCAAAAAGTTATTTAACAAAAGATGAAATTTATAAATTAGAAAGAATAGTTTCTGCATATTTAGATTTAGCTGAAGTTCAGGCAAAAAAACATATTCCTATGACTATGAACGATTGGGAAGACAGATTAAATAGATTTCTTACAGTTTGGGATCATGAAATATTAAAAGATAATGGTAAAATATCAAACGAGTTAGCAAAAATTCATGCAGAAACAGAATTTGAAAAATATAGAATTATACAAGACAAATTATATAAGTCTGACTTTGATTTACTTATGGAAGAAACAGAAAATAAATAGCAATTTATAGGGGTTGAAATATATGGAAATGCCAGATAAAATTGATAAAAGAATGATAGCAGTATGCGGTATGAATTGTAAGATTTGTTATAAACATTTGGCAATAGGTAAATATACTAAGTGTTGCAATGGTTGTAAGTTTCAAGATGAAACATTGCCTAATAGTTGTAGAAATTGTAAATTGGTTGCCTGTGCAAATGAAAAGAATATAGACCACGGCTACAAGTGCACACTATCTCCTTGTAAACTCATTAAAAATCTAGATAAATCATATATAAAAAAATATAACATAAGTCTAATTGAAAACAGTAAAATTATTAAAGAAAATGGCACTGAGGAATTTTTGAAAAAAGAGAAGGAAAAATGGATTTGTAAAGGTTGTAAAGGAATTATATCATTACATGATAAAATATGTAGTAGCTGTTTAGCAAAAAAATAATACAACTTATAATGTATATAAATAATAAAAAAGGAGGCAATAGTTATGGCAGAAAATATGTATCAAAAAAGAGAAGAAAGAAAAAATAAACCAGTAGAAGAAAAGCCTACTACGACTAATATAAATTGATTACGATTTATTTAATAACATGAGCGAGTCCTTATAAATAAAGGAAATTCTCAAAAATGTTATTTGCATAATTAAAGTGAAAAAAACTAAAAATTATGTATTAAAAATTATGTATAAATAACAAAAATGCTTTAAAATTATCAATTTTTATATAACAATTAATAAGGTGATTACGAAAGTTAAGAACATATGAAAAGAGGTGATAATATGTCAAATAAATTAATTGAAGTTCAAAATATAAAAGTAAATATATCTAATATAAATAATAATGATTATATTTGTATTTCTGATTTCACAAAATTTAAAGATGGGAAATCTACTTCAGATGATGTAATTAGAAACTGGATTAGAAATAGAATTACTTTAGAATTTTTAGGGACCTGGGAATCAATTTATAATCCAAATTTTAATTCCGTCGAATTCGACGGGTTTAAAAGTCAATCAGGACTCCACACTTTTACACTAAGTGTGGCCAAATGGTGTGAAAAAACAAATGCAATTGGTATTTATTCAAAACGAGGTAAATATGGTGGTACTTATGCCCATAAAGATATTGCATTTGAATTTGCATCTGCAATAAGTCCAGTTTTTAAATTATATTTAATAAAAGAATTTGAAAGACTAAAAGAATTAGAAAACCAAAATAGAGAATGGGATGTTAAAAGGATTCTTACAAAGAATAATTACTTAATACATACCGATGCTATTAAAAATTATATTTTACCTGAAAATGATTTTTATAAAAATAAAGAATGGATAAAATATGCTGAAGAAGCAGATATTTTAAACGTTGCACTTTTTAATACAACAGCTAAAAAATGGAGAGAACTTAATCCTGATTTGGCAAATTCATCCAATATTAGAGATTATGCTACGATAAATGAGCTCACTGTATTATCAAATTTAGAATCTCATAATGCAGAATTAATAAAAGAATGTAAAAATAAAGAAGAAAGATATGATATATTAAGTGG
>CAZIDO010000047.1:0-8564 GCA_964538005.1 uncultured Muribaculaceae bacterium | reverse complement strand
CAATATTATTTTTATCAGTTTTTATATATTCATCCGAAACTTCTTGACACTAACTGATTTATTATCCTTTTATAGGTAAAATTAATCTTCTTTGACTAATTTTATTAACAACCGTGGGTGAACATTCATTGCCATCTTGATCAAATGAAAATGCTGTATCACAAAATTTTCTTGACCACATTGAAGTATGACCATGCTCATACGTTACTTTTTCATCATGATTTTTATCTATTATTCTTTCTCTAAGTTCATGTAATTCTGAAAGCGATAATTCTGTATTAGCAGTTTCTTCTAATTGTTCAATTAATTCATATTTCTTCACTATGTCATCAGTTAAACCGCGTTCTTCAAAAACAGCTGAAGTCAAATCTTTACAATAATCAGAAATAGCCACTAACTTTTCACAGGCCTCTTCTTCATCATGGAAATCACGATATGAACTTTTTGGAAAATATAAATCATAAACTGTGTCAGAAAAAATGTCTTTATATCCCCATCCTTTTTTTAAAGCAATAGTTGTATCCGCAGCTTTACAGAAAAAAGTTTCTTTTCTACGATTTAGTGCGGACTCATATAGGCCAGCCGGAACTGGATTAATCACTCTATCTGGAAGTACAATATTATGAACATGCTGCTGAATTGTATTGCTCAGCCAAATAAAAGGACACTCAGTAAAACTAGGATTAGAGTCTAAAAATAAATAATCATATTTGTCTTTTGGAATAAGTCCCATTTTAGCCCAAATATTATATGTGAAAGCTAATTGTGTAAAAGACTTGCTTTTTACTAATTGCATTGGCTTTATTAAATATAAATCACCAACTTTAAATTTTTCCATTTTCAAAACCACCTTTTATTATATTTATTTTTTATCCTTAATTGTTTCTTTTATTAAATTAACAAATTCTTCTCTATTAACAGTTGTAGTTTCTTCACTACCATATTTACGATAACTAATTGTTTTATCATCGCGTTCCTTATCACCAATAATTAACGTAAATGGAATTTTCTGAGTCACACTCTCACGCATACGATATCCTAATTTTTCATCACGACTATCTAACTCTACTCTAATATCGTTTTCTTCTAATAAATTATATATTTCTTTAGCATAATCTAAATGATATTCATTATTAACCGGAATAATATTAATTTGAGTTGGCGCTAACCAAAGAGGGAAAGCACCTGCAAAGTGTTCAATTAATAATACTAAGAATCTTTCATATGAACCTAGAATAGCTCTATGGACCATAACTGGATTTACTTTTGAACCGTCTTTATCAACATATGTTAAATTAAAACGTTTTGGAGTTGCAAAATCAACTTGAACAGTTGGAATTTGTATTTCTCTCCCCATCGCATCTTTAAACATGAAGTCTAATTTAGGTCCATATAATGCAGCTTCTCCTTCACATTTTTTTGCATTAAGTCCAAGTTCATCAGAAACTTCTTGAAGCATTTGTTCACAAATTTCCCAGTCCTCAACATCTCCAATGTATTTTTCGGGAGCACTATAATCTCTAACCGAAAGTGATACCCATTGATTTCCCCATAACCCTAAACTAGTATAAAAATCTTTAATAATATTAACAATATTAATTACTTCTTGTTTTACCTGATCAACTGTACAAAATGAATGTCCATCTTCACATGTAATCGCATAAACACGACTTAAACCACTAACCGCTCCCGGCAATTCAGCACGATATTGTTTTTCAGATTCCATATATCTAATAGGTAAATCACGATATGATCTAATTCTTGATGCATATATTTGTGTTTGATGTGGACATTGAACTGGTTTTAATACCATATCATGTCCTTTTTCTGAGCTAACATGAAATAACTCATCAGCAAATTTAGCAGCATGGCCTGAAGTCTCATATAATTTTATATTCGCTAAATGAGGAGTACTGACTTTTTGAAAACCATAACCGCGACAAATTTTTTCAACTTCTTTTTGTAACTCTTCTTTTAAAATTGTTCCTCTTGGCGTAAATAAGGGTAAGCCTGGTCCTACATAATCAGAGAAACAAAATAAATCTAATTCTTTACCTAATTTACGATGATCTCTTTTTTTAGCTTCCTCTAATAAATTTTCATAATTTTCTAAATCCTCAGCTGTTTCAAAACAAATGCCATATACTCTTTGAAGCATTTTATTATTAATATCACCTTTATAATACGCTCCACTTACTTTAAGTAATTTAAAGTTTTTAAGTAGCTTAGTTGTATTAACGTGAGGACCCCTACATAAATCTACAAAGTTATCTTGTTTATATGCCGTAATAATTTCACCTTCTGGCCTATTTTCAATTAAATCAATTTTATATGGATCATCTTTAAACATCTCTAATGCTTCTTCTTTAGATAATTCTAATCGTTTAATTAATTTATCAGATTTAACTATTTTTTTCATTTCTTTACTTATTTTATCAAAATCTTCTTCACTAATCTTTTCGTCGCCTAAATCAATATCATAGTAAAAACCTTCTTCAATTACAGGCCCTACCCAAAATAATGCTTTAGGGTATAAATTTTTAATAGCGTGTGCAAGTAAATGGGCACAACTATGATTTAAAACATTTAATTTTTCATCTTCTTTAATATTTATCATTTTCTATTCTCCTTTTTTTAAATTATGTTTTGTTCCAATGCTTCTAACTTTAACCTTAAAATCATTAGGATCATTCAAACATGAATCTATTCCATCTTCATATTCTTCCCTTGTTAGGGATGAATCATAATAAGGTCCTATAAATGGTTTTTGATCATCAATAATTTTTTCAAGTTGTAGTGGTTTTGGATTGCGATATGGCGCAGCATTATTCTTCCTATCCGCCACCATTAGTATATCACCACAACTAATAGCATCCTGTTCAACCACATCAAATGGTAATCTTGCTAATCTTATTTTATATATATCGCTAGCAAGTTCTTTAAATTCACGATGTGTCAATTTACTTAGCAATTTGATAATATGTTCGTTTTCAACACCAACATAATCTCTTAAAAATATATCCATTGGAATTAACACTTGATTTTCTATTTGTTTTTTATTCATACTACTTCCTCCTAAAAAAACAGAAAAACTCCCTGCATATATGCAAGGAGCGTTTAAACGCGGTACCATCCTACCTTATTTCTTAATTAATATAACGGTTTTAACCGGAGCTTCTTTCGAAGTCAGCTTAAAGGTAGTAATTATTAAAGTTATTTGTCAGGTTCACACTATCCCTAACTCACTTTAAATACTTTTTAATAACCATGTCCTCGGCATTGCTTTTATAAATTCATTTTATCACATATTTATTATTTGTCAATTAATTTTAGTATTTGTTTATTTTCTCAAATTCTTACTAATCATTTCTTGGTAGTTAGTTAATTGTTTTATTCTAGAAATAATTCTTCCGGATTTGATAATTTCATCACCTTTATTAGTAATTGCCAAATGAGTTTCTAAAGCTTCTAAATTTAAATTAGAAGTAAAGAATGTTGGTAATTTTTCATCCATACGATATTGTAGTAATGGACATAATATTTCATCTCTTGACCAAGCTGTTGTTGACTCTGCGCCTAGATCATCAATTAATAATAATGGAGCTTTTTTAACTCTATTATATTTATCATTAAATTCATTACGGTATTCTGAATTAAACGAAGCTTTTAATTCTCTTAAGTATTCTGGCCAAAAGACAATAGCACTTCTAATACCATCTTTAGCAAGTTCATTAAACATAGCTGCTACTAGATAAGTCTTACCTGAACCAAAGTTACCACATAAATATAACCCTGGTATATGATTATCTTCTTTGTATTTTTTCATAAATTCGGTTAACCATATAATAGCATCATATCTTTTTTTATCAGTTTTATATATTTTATCAAATGAAGCTTCACTAATATATGTTGGAACATTGCATAAAATTATATTTTTTTGGAATTCATTTTTTTTATCTAATTTTGTTTTATATTTACATGGTTTGAAAGAAAATTCTAAATTCCCCTCAATTACTTTAGGTAATTTAGCATAACCAGTAACTTCATTTTGACAAGCAAGTAAACTAGGACAGTTTTTGCAATGACTATATTCTTTGCTGCTTTCTTCTAAAGTTGAAGTATAATGTCTTAGGACTTCTCTTTTTAGTTTTATTTTAGAAACTAATTCCTTAAAATCATCATTTTTTAAAGCATCTTCGTAATAGTTATCTAATTCTTTTTCTAGATTGTTTCTAACGGACACTAACTCTTTTAATTTTTGCATTTACTCACCTCTTTAGCATTTCTTCTAATGCATGAATATCTTCGTCAGATGCTTCATCTGCTTCAATATTTTTGCCATACCATTCTGGTTTTTCTTCTTTTTTAATTATTTTTTTCTTAATTTCTGTTTTACCTTTATTTTCTTTTTTACAAAGTCCTATTGCCGCTTCAACGGTTTTTATTTCGCTTCTTTTCCATTGACTAGCAATAGTCAAAACAAAGTTTTTGGTTAATTTATTATTATTTATTCTTAAAACATAATCAATTAAAACATTAACAACTCCCGGAGTTAAATCATAATCAATTAATAATGTTTCTAATAATAACAAATCATTTTTACTAGGACTAATACCTTTATTTTTCCCAACTAAAAATTCATACGGAGTTGTTGTCTCAAATGTATAAATTAGTTTAGCTTTTTTACTCTCTTCAGTTACTTGTTTTCTTAAATATTCTGGTTGATTTTTATAAATAATTGAAGGTGTACTGTTTTTATGTTCAAAGGTATAATAACTGTGACAGTTTTTTCTTAGTAGCTCTTTATCAATTAAATGTTTTTCATTAATTGAATTTCTAATTAATTCATTTATTTCATTTTCTTCTAAATTATAAATAAATACTAGTTTGTAAATTAATGATTTAATATCTTTAGTAATAGTTTTAACATTTAAATATTCCTCTGGAATATTGCTTATTACATTATTTAAATCTATTTTCGCATCAACAATTAAATCCACTTGATTTACTTTTCTGATATCACTAGTGTCTGGTATTTCACCAGAATTAATAACCTCAAACGTTTCACCAAAACTTATGGTAATGTCTTCATACCCTTCGGTATTTATTTTAGGAATTGAAAAGAAGTTAATTATTTTTTGATATTCTCTACTACCTACATTATTTTTTAAAGCATTGGTTAAAATAGGATTTTCAATAAATTCTTTAGGTTCTAAAGGTGAATATAATTCGTATAAATAATTATTTACACTTCCCTTTTTAATATATGTTTTAAGTAAACCCACTGCTTCTAATTTTTCTCTAGCTTCAAGTAAGTCTTCTAATTTTAAACGGGTACTCGCCATTAAATTATGATGATTATATTCAGTAGATATTATTTGACAAGTATCTAAGTCACTCCATAAAGTTAAATATAGATTAATAGCCACCCCACCAATAATTGGTTGATATAATTTAAATAAAATATTGCGATTTTCATTATCTAAAATTGTACAGTTTTTAACAATATAAGTATCCGCTGGTAATAGATTAACTTTACTCATTATATCCCCCATTTCTAATAGTTTTTTAACAGTACCTTTATTTTAGCACAAAACAAAAATAAAAGAAATATATTAACAAAAAAGAACTAATTAAAGTTCTACATTATGATATACATTTTGAACATCTTCAACTTCATCTAACATATTAATAAGTTTGTTAAATGTTTCTAAGTCTTCACCATCTAGGGTGATTTTTTCTTTTGGAATATAGGTTATTTCATCAATATCAAAAATAACATTTGTTAACACTTTTAAAATAGCATTTTTAATATTAAATAAATCATTAGGTTCACCATAAATAATCATTTCATCATTTTCTAATTCCATATCATTAATATCAACCTCGCCATTGATTAAAGCATCCATAGTTTGTTCTTCATCTAAGCCTTTAAAACTAACAACACATACATGGTCATATAAATAGTTAACGCTACCTGGTGCGCCCATTTTAATATGACATTTATTAACTACCGCTTTAATACTACTAACACTTCTATTAACATTATCAGTTAAACAATTAACGATTAAAGTTGAACCTCCTGGGCCAAATAATTCATAACTCGTTTCAATATAATTTTCATCTGCTCCACTATTTACTTTATCAATCGCTCTATTAATAATGTCACTTGGAACTTGTTCTTTTTTAGCTTTATCGATTAATCTTTTTAAAGCGTGATTACTGTCTACTTCGATCCCACCATTTTTAGCCGCTTGATATATTTCTTTAGCGTACATTGAATATAATTTAGCTTTAGCTGCTCCTGTTTTTTGGATACTGGCTTTTCTAACTTCGTATGCTCTACCCATTTATAATCTTCCCTTCTGTGCTTTTGCTAAGGCGTCCTTAGCCGCTTCTTGTTCCGCACTTTTTTTACTATGTGCAGTCCCCTTTCCATAAACCAAATTATCAATTGTTACTTGAACTGTAAATTCTTTATTATGGGCCGGTCCTTCTTCATTAATTAATTGATATTCTAAACTACGTTTATCCGTTTGAACAAATTCTTGTAACACTGATTTATAGTCTTCAAAGAAATCAATTTCGTGATTTTTAATATATGGTACAATATATTTTTTAAAGAATGCTCTAACAACGTCAATTCCTTGATCTAGGTATAAGGCGCCTAAAAATGATTCGAAAATATCGGAAACAATAGCCTTACGGTACTTTCCTCCACTTTCTGCCTCTCCTTTACCCAGCTTTAAAAATTCATTTAACCCTAATTTAGTCGAATACTCATATAACGCTGTTTCACAAACATAGTGAGCACGTAATTTAGTCATTTCACCTTCACTAACATTTAATTCGTTATATAAATAATCGCTCATTAAAAGCTCTAAAACGGCATCTCCTAAAAATTCTAGGCGTTCATAACTTTCAGTATTCTTTTCATTAGCATATGATGTATGTGAAAGCGCTATATCATATAATTTAATATTTTTAGGTTTAATTCCTAATTGGTCCAATAATTCCATATAAATCACCTAATACATTATATCACAAATATAATAATATTTGTCAATAAAGTGATTGCTGGTAACGGGAAATATGATATAATAAAATTGCAGGAGGTTGTATGTTGTATGGAAGTAAAAAAAATGGAGAATTTTGTTAGTGAATTACTTAATTCTAATTTTGGTTATTATAATGCAGTTTCTAAAATTAAAAGTAGTCCACTTCCAAGCTCACTGAAACAAAGTCAAATTGAAGAGACAAAAGAAAATTGGCTAAATAGTGTCTTAGCAGTTATTAAAAAACGCAATACGGATAATTGTATAGGTGAACAAATGGTGATTGGATATTTAGGTAATGGTACATTAGGATGTTTATTGGAATTACCGGAAACATTTAATACTGAACATTTAGCGTTTATTCAAAAAGATGATGAATTTCAATTTTATTATCGTGGTATTGTCCAAAAAGAACATATGGAAAATGAACCATATTCATGGATGAGTGTTAGTAAGAATAGTTCTGAGGCCGATACTATTTCATCTCTATTTTGTGGAGCTAAAGAAGAGACACTTGACCTTGGAAGTAAACTTGATGAAATATTTCAAAGTGATGAATCAGAAATTGAGCCAATGGGCACTTCAATGACTAAAACAAAACCACATAAGATAGAAAATTAATTTCTGTCTTTTTATTTTACTTTAACTATCTTTTAGTATAAAATAAATATAGGTGATAATTATGTATGGAGCAATTATTGGAGACCTTTCGGGATCAATTTATGAGTTTGATGAATTTAATGATAATCAACAAAGAATAATTAATGTTGAACGACGAAAAAATATTTTAAATTCAGAATTTAAAATACCAGAAAACGCTTTTTTTAGCGATGATACTATTTTAACTATAGCTATTTTAGAAGCCAGTTTAAAAAATATCGATTACGGTGATACTTTAAAAAAATATGGAAGAAATTATTATAATAAAGTACCCGCTGATAACTATTTTAAATATATGTTTTCTCCTGGTTTTATTAAATGGTTTAATCAAGACGAAATTGGTACCAGTATAGGTAATGGTGCTGCCATGAGAATTTCTCCAATTGGATATTTATATAACGATTTAGATACCATTAAAAAGAAAGTTATTGAAGCCACTACCCCCTCACATAATAGTAAGAGCGCGATTGGCGGAGCCTTAGCTGTAGCCTCAGTTATTTTATTAGCGCGTCAAAATAAAAGTAAAGAAGAAATTTCTACATATCTTATAAATAATTTTAATTATAATTTAAACTATAACTTAGATGAGTTAATTAATACTAATACTTTTAAAAGTACATGTCAGGAAACAATTCCCCTTTGCCTCTATCTTATATTAAATGCCACTTCTTTTACTGACGCAATTAAAAAAGCTATTGCCATTGGTGGAGACACTGATACCAATGCATGTATTGTTGGTTCTATGGCTGAAGCTCTATATGGAATTCCTAAAGAAATTATTAATGACATGAAAAAATATATACCAATAGAATTTCTCCAATTACTAAATAAGGGATACAAAGTTAATTA
>CAZIDO010000046.1:0-8806 GCA_964538005.1 uncultured Muribaculaceae bacterium | reverse complement strand
GAAAACTCAATTATTAAAATTGAGTTTTTTTGTGTTGATAATTTATAATAACAAGTAAATTTATTGTTAAGAAAATTATTTGTCAGATAATCGCTTTTAATTTCATCATTAATAGCTAAATATAACCTAACGTGACTCATTACAATCGAAAATTGTATTATATTGGCAGAGCATTTATATTTCATCTCACAGCGATGATAAACATATCATATAATGGAAAGGGAGAATTTTATGTATAATAAACAGGATATTTTAATGGCGTCCCAGCTTTTAGGCGTAACCTTCGATAAGTTTAGTATTGATGACTTAGTAACAGGCATTAATATTGAAATGGAACATGGAACTATAAGTCCAGCGACAAATGTTACAAACAACGATTTAATTATGACAATGAAGATTGCTTTGGCCCATCTTAATGAGTTCCCTAATTATTACAATAAGGATTACGGATTACCAGAATTTGAAAACAGTTTGAAAAATAGAAGAGCTTACTATTAAAGTTCTTTTTATTATGTTCTCAAATAATATTTATTAAATTAAGGATAGTAATTCAATGTAATCGTAAAGATGGTAAATATTCCATTAGTGACAATTGTTGAAAACTCTTTTGTTTGTTCTGAAAAATATAGAGCATTTTTTATGTGGCAAATAGGACTTACTTTTAAATTCAATGTTCAATTTCAAAACTTACTAAAAGAAACTGGCGGAAAAAAATTAAGAAGTAATCTGTAGAAGAAATTAGATGTTTCATAAACGGCTAAATGTTTTTTTCAGCCCATCTATCATATTGATCTTTGCTAGTTTTTTTAGATTCATCTTCTGTCATTTTTCACTTTCAATAACTTTAGTAATGATTCCACGGTGCGTTACTAACATTTCGCCACCAGCTTCGACAAAATAAGACGTCTCATTTTATTTAGCGCGGCTACTTAATGGACTTTTTTACCCACTGCCCCTCTAATAATCATTGTTTAATAGTTTTTCTAGTTCCTTAGCTTTATTATTTAAGTATACTAAATGTTTAACCCTCCATTCTTTTCCTTCATGCCGTTCTGCTCTAGTCATAAATTCCTTGTATGATATATATAGTCAGTTATAAGAGAGATCTTGTATTTATTGCTGACTAGTATATTATCATATTCCTTCTTTTGATTTTCTCTCAAGATTTATATATAATATACTTTGATAACTGTGAACCGTTCTTAGTTAAGAATAATCAAGATGGATTCAATCTTCTTTATCAAAGAATTAAAAATTATGATAAAGATAAATTATTAATTGGACTAGAATCTACTGCTCATTATGGTAATAATCTAATTTATTTTTTCTTTAAGAAAGGCTTTAAAATGGGTGTTATTAATCCAATCCAAACTGCTACTTTAAGAAAAACTAATATTAGAGAAGTTAAAAATGATAAGGTTGATAGTATTTTAATTGTTAAAACTTTAATGATGAATTGTTATACCTTATTAACTGATTATGATGTAGATATGATCGAACTTAAATCTTTATGTAGATATCGTCATAATTTAATGACTATGCGTACTAAATTAAAAATTCAACTTGCTACTTATGTTGATCAGTTATTTCCAGAACTAAATTCATTTTTTAAGAATAACTTACATATCAATACTTCTTATCAACTTTTAAAACAATATTCTAATCCAACTGATATTGCTAACACTACTGCTGCTATTATTATCAGTGAACTTGGAAACATTAATCGCTTTAAAAATTATTAGAAATTTATAGCTTATGCAGGACTAGATTCTACAATTAAACAATCCGTCAATTTTAACGCTAAAACAACTAGAATGAATAAACGAGGTTCTTCACTACTTCGTTATGCTCTTATTTTAGCTGCTAATAATGTTCTTTTAAATACTAAAACTTTCAATGATTATTATACCAAAAAATGTTTTCAAGGTAAATCTCATTACAATTCTCTTGGTCACTGTGCTAGTAAACTAGTTAGAATGATATTCAAAATGTTATCTGATAATAAATCTTTTAACATTGAATAAATAATACTGTTCAAAGAACTTTGCTTATTTTTATGTCTTCATTGACAATAAGGAAACTAACCGTAACCTCATATTACGGTGCGTTGCTGTGCAATAATTTATTAAATTCATTATTTTTAATTTTTTACTAAAAACTATTGACTATTCATAGTTGGTCTCCTTATTTTAATTATATTATAAATTAATTTTGAAAAAATTGAAAATAATGCTATAATATAGTTAATACATATGAGAGAAAGCGCTAGTAAAGGCTTTATTTTACTAGTGCTTTTTTGTTGTATTTAGTTGTGGAGGTAATATAATGAAAAAATGGTTGATATTTATTGCAATAATAATTTTGATGCCATGTACTGTTAGTGCTAAAAGTGGATGTTGCTCATGGCATGGGGGTGTAGCCGGATGTTCGGGCGGTAGGCAAGTCTGTAATGATGGAACTTTAAGCCCAAGTTGTACTTGTTCAGGAGGAACAAGTAGCTCAGCGTCTGTTTCGTCACAACCAACATATATTTATGGGTGTACCAACAGTACAGCAATAAACTATAATAATCGTGCTAATAAAGATGATGGTAGTTGTATCAGCCCGGTTTATGGTTGCAAGGATCAAACGGCTATTAATTATAAAAGCGATGCTAACACAGAAGACAATTCATGCGAATATAAGAAAGAAATAGTATTAACTGAAAAAATTAAATATGAAATAAAACATCAAAAAAGCGATGAACTTCTTAAAGGTAAAAATGAAATTAAAGTTACTGGCAAAGATGGCGAGAAAAAGGTTACTTATGATGCCGTTGTGGATAAAAACGGTAAAGTCCTTACTAAAAATAAAATTAAAGAAGAATTTATAACCCGACCAGTTGATCAGGTTATTATGGAAGGAACAAAAGAGTCTAACAATTTTGTTTCATTATTATGGTTTGCTTCATTAATTATAGTTTTAATATATGCTTATAAACATAGAGAGGCGCCTTTAATAGTAAACTTTATTGCTAATAAAGCAGGGATTCCTAGAATAGTTTTATATGTTGTTTATGTCCTGTTTATAATTCCGGCATTTATTGATATCATTTTACTAATTACGTATCTAATAAAAAATAATGCTAGTAATTCAAAGGGTTAACCAAAAGTTAACTTTTTTATATTTATAAAAAGGCATTTGTTTGCGAACAAATGCATGGTATAATGTTTTTGGGAGGGACACTATGGTATATAAAAAAATAACCTGTAAAACTCCAATGAATAATGTAGTAAAAAGTAAATATTTACCATATAACTGGGATTTAAATGTCTATAGGGGCTGTGAGCACCATTGTCAATATTGTTTTGCCATGTATACCCACAAATATTTAGATGATAAAAATTTTTTTAATAACGTGTATGTAAAAGAAAATATTGTTGTGGAATTAGAAAAAAAGTTAAAATCAAAAAGCTGGATAGGCGAAATTATTAATCTTGGTGGTGTAACCGATAGTTACCAACCGGCTGAAGCAGAGTTCAAAATAATGCCAGAAATATGGAAACTATTAATAAAATATAAAACCCCGGTTGTTATTTCAACTAAATCAGATTTGATTTTAAGAGATATTGAATATGTAAAAGAATTATCAAAAATTACATATGTAAGTGTAACGGCAACTATTGTAACAATAGATGAAGAATTAAGAGAAAAACTAGAACCAGGGGCTACGCCAATAAAAAGAAGGTTTCTAATGTTAAAGAAAATCAAAGAAGAAACCAATGCTCATACAGGGGTGCATTTAATGCCAATAGTACCAATGCTAACGGATAATAAAAACAATTTAGAAAATATTTTAGCGTTTGCTTCAAAATGTAAAATAGATTATATCATTCCAGGACTTTTAAATTTAAAGGGCTATACAAAAACTAATTTTCTAAATTTTATAAAACAAGAATTTCCAAATAAATATTCTAAATTTAAAGAATTATATACTAATGGATATGTTGAAAAAGAGTATCGAAAAGAATTTTATAAACACTTCACCCCGTTGCTTAGAAAGTATAATCTATCGACAAATTACCGAAAAGACATGAATAAAATTTATGATAGTGACTTTGAACAACTATCATTATTCGAAGAATAACTCTGTTATAATTCAAAAGGTGAAATTAATGATATATATAAAACAAACAATAAAAGAAAAATTATGAACAATCAATTATGATAAAACATAAACACATAAAATTATTAATTAACCACATAATAACAATACAAAAGTATTGTTATTTGGAGGCTGAAAATGGAAAAAAAAGAAATCGTTAAAAAATTAGTAAATCAAAAATTAGACTCAAAAGACCATGCAGAATTAATGGATATGTTAGTGGACAATCCAATATCAGTTGATGTAGATAAAGAGCAAGAAGAAAATATGACTTTGGGAGATAGACTTGCTGACAAAATATCAGCTGTAGCAGGAAGTTGGTATTTCATTATAATATTTCTTGTTTTTATAATATCGTGGATAGTATTAAACGCTTTTGTTTTAACAGAGCAAATAGATCCTTATCCATTTATTTTGTTAAATCTATTATTATCTTGTGTTGCCGCTATTCAAGCCCCGATTATTATGATGAGTCAAAATCGGGAAGCTAAAAAAGATAGTATGCGAAATCAAAATGATTATATTACTGATTTAAAAAGTGAACTTATTTTAGAAGACTTACATCAAAAACAAGAATTGATTTTAAAAAACCAAAGTAAATTGCTAGATATTTATAGTAAAGAAATAGAAAAGGAAACAAGTTAGTTTCCTTTTATTATGAATGTATTATTAACAACATCAATGGTAATTGTTGAATTAAATTCAATCTCATCAGCAATTATTTTACTTGCTAATAATGTTTCAATATTACGACTAACAAATCTTTTAATAGGTCTAGCACCATATCTTTCATCATAAGAATTTTCAACAATATATTTTTGGGCTTCATCGGTTAAATTTAATTTAAGTTTTTTATCAGCCAAACGATTTTCAATTTCTAAAATAATTTTATCTAGTATTTGATAAACAATGTCTTTAGATAAAGAATTAAATAGAATAATTTCATCAATACGATTAATAAATTCTGGTTTAAAAGTACGATGTAATTCTTCCATGACTAAAGAATTACTACTATTGTTATTTTCTAATATATACTCGCTGCCTAAATTAGAAGTCATAATAATTATGGTATTTTTAAAATCAACTGTACGACCCTGGGAATCAGTAATACGACCATCATCTAAAATCTGCAGTAAAATATTAAAAACATCTTTATGAGCCTTTTCAATTTCATCAAATAAAACAATACTATAAGGATTACGTCTAACGGCCTCAGTTAATTGTCCACCGTCATCATATCCGACATATCCTGGTGGCGAACCAATTAATCTGGCTACGGAATGACTTTCCATATACTCACTCATATCAATACGTATCATGTGGCGTTCATCATCAAAAAGTTCATATGCTAAACTACGAGCAACTTCTGTCTTACCAACTCCAGTTGGACCTAAGAAGATAAATGAGCCAATTGGCCTGTTTGGATCCTTAATACCTGCACGGGCTCTAATAATTGCATCACTAACTAAATGAATAGCGTTATTTTGACCTTTAACTCTTCTTTGTAAATTTTCTTCTAAATGCAATAGTTTTTCTTTTTCACCGCCTACTAATTTGCTAATGGGAATATGGGTCCACTTAGAAACAATTGCTGCAATTGATTCATCGTCAACAATGTCGCTTAAAATAGATGATTTATTATTGCTAATTAAATTTTCAAGTTCTTTTTGTAATTCAGGTATAGTTCCATGGCGCAAACGAGCTGCATTTTCCAAATCATACATTGATTCGGCATATTCTAAATCATGGTTAGCTTTTTCTAATTCCTCTTTTTTCTTATTAATTTGATTATTAATATTTTTCTCAGCTTCCCACTCAGTGCGCAATTTATTTTCTTTAGATTTTAATTCCTCTAGTTTTTTATCGATTTCAATTACTCTGTTTTTACTGATTTCATCTTTTTCTTTTTTAATAGCTTCTCTTTCAACTTCTAATCCCATAATTTTACGAGTTAAAGTATCCAAATTAACTGGAACAGATTCCATTTGAACTTTAATAGTTGCACAAGCTTCATCAACTAAATCAATTGCTTTGTCTGGGAGAAAACGATCAGTAATATAACGATCAGATAGGCTCGCAGCAGCAACTAAAGCGTTATCCTTAATAGTAACACCATGGTATACTTCAAAACGCGATTTTAAGCCACGCAAAATAGTTATAGTATCAGCAACGTTGGGCTCATTAACTTGAACTTTTTGAAAACGTCGTTCTAAAGCTCCATCTTTTTCAATATATTTGCGATACTCATTTAAAGTAGTGGCACCAATACAGTGAATTTCTCCACGAGCCAACATTGGTTTCAGCATATTCCCTGCGTCCATTGCGCCTTCTAAAGCTCCGGCACCAACAATCATATGAATTTCATCAATAAACATAATGATTTCACCATTGGAATCTTTGACCTCTTTTAAAACAGCTTTTAAACGATCTTCGAATTCGCCACGGAATTTTGCACCGGCAATTAATGAACCCATATCGAGTTCCCAAACGTGTTTACTTTTTAAACTATGAGGAACGTCGCCTTTAACAATACGAGCGGCTAAACCTTCGACAATAGCAGTTTTACCAACTCCAGGTTCACCAATTAAAACTGGATTATTTTTTGTTTTTCTTGATAGGATTCTACTTATACTACGAATTTCTTCATCACGGCCAATAACGGGATCAATTTTCCCTGATTTTACACTTTCAGTAATATCACGGCCATATTTCTCTAAAACATTTTGAAGATTTTCTTCATATCCATTTTGATTCATAAATATTCCTCCTTTATATATTTTAGGTTTTTTATCGCCTATATATACATTATACCACTTTCTTAGCACTTGTCAACAAAGAGTGCTAAGGTGGACAGCGTAAACATTTTCTGTTATAATCTAGGTAATTGAAACGAGGTCAAAATATGAAACAAAGGTTAAGTAATCGTACTGTTGTTATTATTAGTTTTGTTATTATTACTATTGGTTTTTTCTTAATATCAAGCGATTATTTTGCTGGTAAAAAGAATAAGGCCTATGAAAAAATAAATATTTCATTGTATTCAGAACAAATCGATAATACTCCTAAAAATGTAGCGCAAGTAGAAATCCCAGAACCAGAAATACCAGTAGATGCTAGTCAATATTTAGGTATACTTAAAATTGATAAAGTTGGCTTAGAACAAGGTTTCTATGATAAAGATAATTCAAATAATAATGTAGATAAGAATGTAACCTTACTGGGGCCTTCCAACTATCCTGACCAAGTAAATGGCAACACTATTTTAGTAGCGCATTCCGGCAGTAGTTATTTAGGATACTTTAAAAATTTATATCAATTGGGTATGGACGATTTAGCATCTGTTAAATATAAAAATAAAACTTATATATATAAAATAACAAATATATATAATGAGAATAAAGATGGTGACGTTACTATTTATCGTAATAAAAATAAAACAACATTAACTTTAGTAACATGTACCAAAGACGATGATACAAAACAAACAATATATATAGCAGAGTTACAGTAATTAAAGAGCATAAAGCTCTTTTTGAGTTTATTTTTGTCAAAACACGCGATTCCTACAAGGTAAGTATTTTATATATCCAGTCTTATTTTTAAATGCAAATTCTATTATTACTGGTATGGGAATTGAAAGTAATCCATTTATAGCTAGGTAAATTGTATATCCACTCTAGACTAGTGTGTATAATTATCATATTTTTGTGCATATACTATTAATAGCATCGGCGAATTGCCTTAAAAATATACCAATATAGTCGGATATTAGATAAATTTGACAGAAAATGTTGTATATGTTAAAATAAAACCTGTTTTCGATTAAGCAGGAGAGGGTGAAAGATGAAAACAAGTGAATCGGTAAAGGCCGTAACTGTGGCCGCAACGATGTTATGTTTATTAGGTTCATTATTTGGAAGAACAATTCTTGCCAAAGCTGAAACTAAAGAATATGTAAGTGAGAATACGACTACCCGTATGGATAGCCAAATGAATATAAAACCCGCCGTTGGGCTGATTAATAGTAAAGATTTAGAAGTTAGTCAAAAAGAGGAAGAATTAGATAATATGTTGGTAGCTGCTGCTGTGTCAGTTGAACAACAGAAAAAAGAAGCTGAAGAAGCTAGAAAAAGTCAAATAGTATACGATGGAATGACTTTAGATGAGTTGGCAGAAAAACTTAATCGAACACTGCATTCAACCATCGCTGGTCAAGGGTATGCATTTGCATCAGCCGCTGTAGAACTTGGAATTGATCCATATTTAGCAGTAGCCATTGTCATGCATGAAACTGGATGTAAATGGGAATGTAGTTCATTGCTTAAACAATGTAATAACGTAGGTGGTATGAAAGGATCTCCTGGATGTAACGGAGGTTCATATGCAAGTTTCCCTTCATTAGAAGCTGGAATTAGAGCATACATGAACAATTTATACAAAAACTATGCCTCAATTGGTTTAACCACAGCTGAGTCTATGCAATCAAAGTACGCTGCAAGTACAACATGGGCAACACAAGTTAATTCTTACATAAATGAAATTAAGTCCGTTTAGGACTTTTTTTAACGATTTTATGGAAATGTTGTTTTATAATGGTGAATTCAAAATTGTTAGTGTCAAGAAGTTTCGGATGAATATATAAAAACTGATAAAAATAATATT
>CAZIDO010000045.1:0-8875 GCA_964538005.1 uncultured Muribaculaceae bacterium | reverse complement strand
TAATTGTACAAAAGTACAATTTTTTTATGAAATCAAAAGGAAATAAAAGATAAATGTTGTATAGTTATTCTTGTACTTCTTTTATTCCTACTAAAAGACACCTCGTCTACCAAAAAGTAGACACCAAAAAACCTAGCTAATTTGCTAGGCTTCACCAAGTTTGGAGGAGCTTAGTAAGCCGTCCTCACATTTATAATATATCATATCATGTATTTATATACAAGGTATTTTCAAATAAGCTTTACAAACCACTGTATTTCAAGCTATAATAATCATATAATAGTAGTAATTAGTTTTGGGGGGAACAGTCATGAAAAAAAGAAATATTTTAATTGGTAGTTTATTAGCAGTAGTAGTTTTACTAGGCGTAGGATATGCTGCTTTTCAAACTACATTAAACATTAATGGGGTTTCGAGTGTTACTAGTACATGGAATGTTAAAATCACAAATGTTATAAGTAAAAATATTGTTGGAACTGCCACTAATAATGGAGAACCAATATTCAGTGATTTATCAGCTAGTTTTGCGACTAATTTAGTAAGCCCTGGTGACAGTATTGAATATGATATTACGGTAACTAATGCTGGAACAATAGATGCCACTGTTGATAAAATAGTAATGACTGATGCTAATAACCCAGCCATTAAATTTACGGTCATGGGACTTAATCAAGATGACATTATAATAGCGGGTCATACAGCGGTTATGACAATTAAGGTAGAATATTTAAGTACCATAACTAGTCAACCGGCATCCACCACCTCAGATATAACTGCAACAATTAATTGTTCACAAGCAGTAACTAAATAGTATACAACCTCTAGACTTAAAAACTAGAGGTTTTTCTTGTATAATGGATATAATTGGTATAAAATAATAGTAGGTGATAAAATGAAAAAGGGTTTTACTTTAATTGAATTATTGGGGGTAGTCGCACTTTTAGGGGTGCTTATTTTAGTAGCGATGCCATCATTATTAAGTTCAAATAAGGCTGCCAATGAAAATGCTAAAAAAGATTTTAGTAACACGGTAAGTGCAGCTTGTGAATCGTATGCAACAGTTAATGCTAATGGAAAAGCAAAAACCTTGTTTGAAGGTACTGAAAAATCAATAACGGTGCCAGTTCGAGATTTGATTGAACAAAACTTTTTGAAATCCGATCTTGAAAACCCTAGTACTAAAACCACTATATATAATGAAAATAAAACAATAACAATTACAAGTGCTGGCGGACTTATTAAATGTACTTATTAATTACATGGATAAATAAAATTCGCTCATAATAATGGCAGGAGGACAACATGAAAAAAACAATAAAAGACTATGATTTGAAAAATAAAAAAGTAATCATCAGATGTGATTTAAACGTTCCGATCAAAAATGGAATAATTACCGATGATAATCGTATTAAAGAAAGTTTAAAAACAATAGAGTATGCTATTAAAAAAGGCGCTAAAGTAATATTACTTTCTCATCTAGGTAGGGTTAAAACTGAAGAAGATAAAGTTCAAAATACTTTATTACCAGTTGCTAAAAGATTAGAAGAACTTTTAAAAAAAGAAGTGGTTTTTGTACCAGCAACTAAAGGTAAACAAGTAGAAGACGCTATCCAAAAAATGAAAGCAAAAGATCTAGTATTATTAGAAAACACCAGATTTGAAGATATAAAAGACGAAAAAGAAAGTAAAAATAGTCCGGCTTTAGGTAAATATTGGGCCTCATTAGGTGATATATTTATTAATGATGCTTTTGGAACCGCGCATCGTAAACATGCTTCAAATGTTGGAATAGCTAAACATCTTCCAAGTGGAATCGGATTCTTAATTGAAAAAGAATTTAAAATGCTATCAAAAGCTATAATTAAATCTAAAAAACCATATGCCATTATTTTGGGCGGAGCTAAAGTAAGTGATAAAATTGGGGTTATTGATAATTTGGCACAGCAAGCTGATTATATTTTAATTGGTGGTGGAATGGCATTTACTTTCTTAAAAGCAGCTGGCTTTAATGTCGGTAGGTCATTAGTTCAAAAAGAAAGTATTGATTATTGTATAGATGTTTTAAACGATTATGAAGATAAAATAATTTTACCAATTGATATTGTAACAAGCACAGAAATAAGTGAGACTGCAGTTCCTAAAGAACGTTTTATTAACGAAATAGAGGAAGATGAAATTGGGCTAGATATTGGTAAACGAACCATTAAAGTATTTAAACAATATCTAGATACTAGTAAAACAATAATTTGGAATGGTCCAGTGGGATATTTTGAATTACCAGCTTTCGAAAATGGAACTAAAGAGTTATTAAAAATGATTACCAATATTAATGCTACAACAATTATTGGCGGAGGAGACACTGCTAGTGCCGCTATCAATATGGGGTATCAAGGTAAACTTACCCATATTTCAACCGGCGGGGGTGCTAGTTTGGAACTGTTAGAAGGAAAAAAATTACCAGGAATCGAATCGATTGATGAAAAAGAATCATAAAATAAATGGCATAATAATTGCTGTTGTTACCTTAGTTGTTCTGTTTTTTGCATTAAAGGATGACTTTGCCGAAAAAATTGGTTATATTTTTTCCTTCAATTTATGGTGGCTTTTAGTCGCAATTGTTTTAATAGTTTTGTATTGGGCTTTTAAAGCATTAGTTATATATTATTGTGTTCGTAAATTTGACGATAAATATTCATTTAAAGAATCTTTTAAATTAATGTTGGACACACAATTTGTTAATGGAGTAACGCCTTTTTCTGTGGGTGGACAGCCTTATCAGGTTTATAGATTGAAAAAACAAGGATTTTCTTTAGAAAAGGGTACTAACATAGTTATCCAAGATTTCATTGTTTATCAAATATCATTGATTTTACTTGGGACTATTGCAATAATTGCTAATTATTGTTTAAATATTTTCCCAGACGATCAATTATTAAAAAAATTAGTAATTTTAGGGTATGTTATTAATTTGGCGGTTATAGTAATATTATTTATTGTAGCCTTTAATCGAACAGGAAATAAAATACTTTTAAATTTAGCAATTAATGCTGGGGCTAAATTAAGAATAATTAAAAACAAAGAAGCATTTTTAAATAAAACAAATGAGACAATTGAAGAGTTTCATAAAAGTGCCTCAATCTTAATGAAAAGTAAACTTCACTTTTTCAAAATAATTGTAATTAATTTTTTTGCTTTAGTTTTCTTGTATTTAATTCCGTTTACCCTTATAATGGGATTAGGTGAAACAATTAATCCATTCATTGCCATTATCACCTCAGCATATGTTATGTTAATAGGTTCGTTTGTACCGATTCCTGGAGGTAGCGGCGGTGTTGAATTTGGTTTCGTTCAGTTTTTCGGAGTTTTTATTGTTGGAGCTAAATTATCTAGTATTATGTTGGTATGGCGAATTATAACTTATTACTTAGGTATGATTGTTGGAGCTATTTCCATGAATACCCATAAGGAGGAATAACATGCGAATAGGAATTTTTACAGATAGTTATCCACCATATGTTAATGGTGTCTCAACTAGTATTTTAATGCTTGAACGTGCGTTAGAAAAAAAAGGTCATCAAGTTTTTATCGTAACTGTTAATCCAGAAGATTTGACTTATAAATATCAAAACGAAAATAAAATTATAAGAATCCCAGGAATTCCTATTGGAATTTATGATTATCGTTTAACTGGGGTATATCCTTTAAGAGCAATTAAAAAAATATCTGCTTGGAATTTGGATGTTATTCATTCTCATACTGAGTTTGGTGTAGGAACTTTTGCTAGATTAATTGCTTCAGAATTTAATATTCCTCTAGTCCATACTTATCATACGATGTATGAAGACTATATCGAAAGTATAACCAAAGGTTATTTTGATAAAAGTAGTAAGAAACTAGTTGAGTATTTTACAAAGTTCTATTGCGATAAAACTTGTAGTGAATTAATTGTTCCAACAAAAAAAACTTATGACTTATTTAAAGAAAAATATAAATATGACCGTGATATATATATTGTTCCAACGGGAATTGAGGTTGAAAGGTTTTACCGCGAGCAATTCAAACCAGCAGAATTAAGCAAAATAAGAGAGAAATATAAAATTAAAAAGGATGACTTTGTTATTTTATATGTTGGAAGACTTGGTAAAGAAAAAAATATTGAATGTATTATAAATGTTTTAGCTAAATTGACTAAAGAACGAAATAAAGTAAAATTAGTTTTAGTTGGCGATGGGCCGGATGCGGATGACATCAAAAAACAAGCTCGTGATTTAGGTTTAGAAGACCATGTAGTTTTTACTGGTAAAATTCCATACGATGAAACCCCAAAATACTTTAATATTGCTGATACATTTATGACAGCTAGTCATTTTGAAACTCAAGGATTAACGGTTATGGAAGCTATTGCCGCATCCTTACCATCAGTTTGTATTAATGATGAGAGTTTTACAACAACGATTGTTAATGGATTAAATGGTTATATTTTCAATACTGAAGAAGAATGTGTGGAAATTTTTAAAACTATTATCGATGATAAAAAACTACTCAAAAAACTAATGCGAGGGGCCAGAACAAGTGCGGAAATGCATTCATCAAAATATTTTGCTGAACAAGTATTGGACGTTTATCGTATTGCCATTGAAGGTCAAGGGGCAAATTTCAAAAGTCGTTTATTAATGTTTTTTAACAAGGTGAAAATATGGAAAAAATAATAGTGGCGAATCACAAAATGAATATGGATTTTGAAGAAATAAAAAAATATATTACGAAATTAAAAACAATAAATAATGATATTATTGTTTGTCCTACTTCAGTTTATGCACCATATTTCATTGAAAACGGCTTTAATACGGGTCTTCAAAATATTTATTTTGAAAATGACGGACCATATACTGGTGAAATATCCGCTAAACAAGCAAAAAGCTTAGGAATTGAATATGTTATTATTGGTCATAGCGAGCGAAGACAACTATTTAATGAGACTAATGAAATCATTAATAAAAAAGTTAAAAGTGCGTTAGCAAACAAATTAAAAGTTATTCTTTGTGTAGGAGAATCAACAGAACAAAGGAAAGATTATGAAAAAGTTTTAAATAAGCAAATTACTAATTGTTTAAAAGATATTAAAGAAGAAGTAATTATCGCTTATGAACCAATATGGGCAATCGGAACAGGGATGACGCCTATTAGTGAGGAAATAAATGAAATAATCAAATATATTAAAAGTTTGTTTGATTATGACGTTAAAGTCCTATATGGTGGAAGTGTTAATAGTAAGAACATTAAAGCCAAAAATGAAGTAAATGTAGTATCAGGCTATCTAATTGGTGGGGCGTCCACACAAATAGATGAGCTTTTAGCCATTAGAGAAGTTGTAAAATAACTTCTTTTATTTTTAAAAATCAGTGTTTCGACAAAATTAGCTAATTTTTACTCTAGTAAAAAGTGTCAATGTTTTGTATAATTTTAATATAGTAAGGAGACGAATGAATGGAAAAGACAAGAATACTAATGGTAGATGATAATGCCAGCTTAATAGAAATGGTAAAAGAATATTTTAAGGATAATGAAACAATTGAAATTTGTTTTGAGGCTAATGATGGTGGAGAAGGTATTGATACCTTAACTAATAATCAAGACAAAATTGATTTAGTTATTTTAGATTTAGTTATGCCTAAGAAAGACGGAATATACTTTTTAAGTGAGATGAAAAAAAGAGGTATCAATAAGAAGGTTATAGTAGCAACTAGTTATAATGCTGCTGAAGTTATTAGAGAGGTTTCGGAATACGGCGTTAGTTACTATGTGTTAAAACCATTTGACTTAGAAGATGTTAAAAATAGAATAAATGATATTATTAATAAGAAGGATGTTAATCAAAATATTGATTTTTATAATAGTAATTTACAAGTTTCAATTACCAAAATGCTACATGAATTAGGTATCCCATCACATATTAAAGGGTATCAATATATTAGAGAAGCTGTAGGTATAATATTCGATAATCCAGAGGTTATCGGTGGTATTACAAAAGAACTATATCCAGAATTAGCGGGTAAATACAATACTACTGTTTCACGTGTTGAACGTGCAATCAGACATGCTATTGAAGTTAGCTGGAATCGAGGGAACCTTGATTTTATGGAGGAATTATTTGGCTATAGTGTTGATATTGATAAAGCGAAGCCAACAAATTCAGAATTTGTGGTAACAATAGCTGATAAATTAAGATTAGATTTTCATAAAGTTGGATAATCTAATTTTTTTTGATTTTAGGCTTTATCCATGATATAATTAAACAAAGTAGGTGACTTATGAAAAAAGAAAAAGGTTTTACTTTAATAGAACTTATTGGAGCAATTGTTATTTTAGCAGTTATTACTTTAATCGCATTTCCAGCTATTTTAAATGGCTTAAAAAGTGGTCAAGATGAAGTTACAAGTTCAGTCAAAGATATAGTAAAAAGTGCAACGAACAATTACGTAAATGATTATGTTAGAAACAATCCTAACGATAATACGTATGCTAAACAAATAGAAAGTATTTCAACAGTTAAAACAAATGGAACAGTATCAGTAACTACTTTAGTAAATAATGGCTATTTAGAAAAAACACTTATAGATAAGCACTGTAAAATTAAAAATGATACGGTTACAGTTACTAGTAATTCAAAAAAATATATGTATACATATAATGATGTCCCAGAGACGGGGTGCTAGCATGAAAAAAGGATTTACTTTGATTGAACTATTAGCGGTTATTATTATTTTGGGTATTATTGCCGTTATAACAGTACCTGTTATGATAAATGTAACTTCGAATACTGAAGAAAAAGCTTTTGTCGATGATGCTAATATGCTGTTAAAATCTGCTAATCAATATTATGCGGAAACTAATTTAAATACAGGTGCCAAAGTACCTTTATTAGTTACTTATACTAATGGTATGGCTAAATTAACAGGTTCAACTGTAGGCCTAGAATATCAAGGCCAAAACCCAACAAGTGGAGCAATTTGTATAAAATCAACAGGTGAAGTTGAAATGAAATTATATAGTGCCAACATAAAAAAATGTGTTGAAAAGAAAACAACAGATAAAGAGGCGCAAAGTACTTCGACTGCTCAAGCGAGTTGCGTCATAACCGCATGCATTTAAAAAGCCAATTTCTTGGCTTTTATTTTGCAAGGTTTTTGTGCCCGCCTATGTAGTATATATTATGCATTTCTATTACTCATGCTGCTAGTAATGGTTTTAGTTTTAGCAAATCCAATTATGGTTATAATTCTCAAAATATCGATATCGCATTCAAATACTTTTATACCACAATTAAGTAGTAATATAGTCATTAATCCAACAACTAAAACATTTGATAATAATAGTAAAAAGCTAGCGACTCTATTATAAGGTTTTCCTTTATCATCCATACGTTTACTCATTATTATGATCATATCTTAAAACTATAAAATATACAATAATTTACAATTGTAAAAAAAATGTAAGTCTTTGGAGAATGTGACCTTTTCTTGAAAAATTATAAGATATATAATATAATGGGTTAGGTGATATTATGTGGAGTATTGGAAATGTTGACATAAAAAACAAAGTTGTTTTAGCCCCGATGGCAGGAATATCTAATCCTTCATATATAAAAATATGTGAGGAAATGGGACTTGGGTATGCTGTTACGGAATTAATTAGTGCGGAAGCAATTGTCAGGGATAATAAAAAAACATTTGATATGTTAAATGGAATTGATACTTTAAGTATTCCTGTAGCTATTCAAATATTTGGTTCTAATCCTGATTCTTTAGCGCAAGCTGCAAAAATAATAACTGACTTATATAAAAATGTTATTATTGATATTAACATGGGGTGCCCTGTTCCTAAAGTAGCAATATCTTCACAAGCGGGAAGTGCATTACTTAAGAATCCAGATAAAGTTTATGAAATTGTTTCATCAGTTGTTGAAGCTGTTTCTATCCCAGTTACAGTTAAAATTAGAAGTGGTTGGGATTTTAATAGTATTAATGCCGTAGAAATTGCAAAAGCATGTGAAAAAGCAGGGGCCAAAGCTATCGCAGTTCATGCTAGGACAAGAAGTCAAGGATATAGTGGTAAAGCTGATTGGAATATAATTAAGAAAGTAAAAAATAATGTTTCCATCCCAGTTATTGGAAACGGTGATATTAAAACACCTGCTGATGCTAAAAGAATGTTGGAAGAAACAAACTGTGATGCAATTATGATTGGTAGGGGTGCTTTAGGTAATCCTTGGTTAATTAGAGATACTGTTAAATATTTAGAAGATGGTATTTTAATCGATCCAGTTAATAAAGAAGATAAAATTTTAATGATAAAAAAACACTTTGAATATTTATTGAAAATCAAACCAGAAAAAGTTGCATTATTAGAAATGAGAACTCTTGCTAGTTATTATTTAAAGGGATTGCCTAATAGTGCAGATATTAAAACAGCTATATTTAAAACAAAAACTAAAAAAGAGTTTAATGAAACAATTGAACAATATGAAAATTACAATGAAATGTAATTTTTTATAAAATAAAAAGGAAATAAGCGATAAACCTCGTATAATTTCTATGAGTAGGATGTTGCTGGGCACCGAAATACACACCAGAGCAGAATAATGATGAATGTTATCGTAATAAGATTTAAAATTATTGTGAAAATTACGTTTTGACGTAATAAATTGACTGAAGATGGTTATTTGTTTGAAACAAAATATAAAAACAAATCAGTAACATTAACTAAAGAAGGCCAAAAATTAGCAGAAGAATTAGAAAAGAAATATTTGAAATAGAGGTAAAATTATGAATTATAAAAAATATTTAGTAAAAAAAGATAAATTAGATTTATTGTC
>CAZIDO010000044.1:0-9439 GCA_964538005.1 uncultured Muribaculaceae bacterium | reverse complement strand
CTATGACCCCCTGCTTGTAAGGCAGGTGCTCTAACCAACTGAGCTAATCGCCCATTTATCTCTGGACGTAATTAAATATAACATTTTAACTATTATTTGTCAATAGGGTTTTCTGCTTTTTTAATACTTTTTAATTTTTCATCCACCCACATAGGTAATTTATTGCCTAAAGTTCTAAAACCAGTACTAGTCTCAGGAATTCTATTTCTCCTTAGATTACCATTCATACGATATTGAATATTCTTGATACTTAGTTTCAAATGAGCATCTTCCTCATCCACATCCAAAATTTCCACGTAAATATGGTCCCCAACATTCACAAAATCAGTTATTTCCTTCACAAACCCCCTGGAAATCTCCGAAATATGAATTAAACCTATATAAAATTCGTCAAATGATACAAATGCACCATACGGTTCAATACAAGTAACCGTGCCCTTAACAACCTTTCCTTTCTCATATTTAGTCATATAAACACCTCTTAAAACAATTATACCATAAATACTTTAAAAGAAAAACCTTTACTTATAGGCTCACTATATTATATAATAAATGTGGTGATAACATGACAGAGCAAGAAAAAGTAATTGAAATAATTGATACTCTAAGACCTTTTTTAATCAGCGATGGAGGAAATATCGAATTTGTAAAATACGAAAATAATATAGTATATATAAAAATGTTAGGTGCATGCGCAGGATGTGAACTTATAGATATGACCTTAAAAGAAGGCGTGGAAAGCGCAATTAAAGAAGAAATCCCAAGTGTTATAAAAGTCGTAAATTTAACAAATATAAATATAGATACGAACGAGCATACAAAGGAACTTGAAAACGCAACCGAAAACAAAAACATAAATATAGGTAATTAGCGCATAAGCGCTAGAAGATTATCTTTCTAGCCAGTCAATCGGTGCCATCTGTAAAAACTTTTTAAAATATGAATATATAGATTTAATTAGTCGCTCATAGTCATTAGTCTTAATAATGACTTTTTTCAATTGTCCATCGATATCAACATCCACATTAACACGGCGCCCACTAATAATATCCTCATATAAATCAAAATAATACGTCGGATATATCATTCTTGCTAAAAAAAGTACAGATTCATTATTACTGAGGCCACTATACATCATATAGGTGTTTAACTCTTTTGATATATCCTTCCCTCTAAAAAAGCCATTTTTGAAATATTCTGCCATGTCTCTTGCCCGATTATCAACAATCAAATTAAAAGGATTGTACAATTCAAAAGCCGTATCATCGGGTGTAATTCGATCATGTGCAATAACTTTGGTAATATTTTCCTTAGATAAAGTTACTGAATTAACCAATTGAATACTCGTTTCAGCTAGACCAATAAAATAACTTAAGCTATCACGTAATAAAGGGTGCTTCTGTCCAAGCTGACTAATTTGATATTCCAAGTGGTCATTTTTGTTAGCCCATAACGTTCCCCAGTCTAAACGCTCAAGTCTGCTCCCATCAAGTCCATCCAAGCCAATTGTTGTAAAAGACCAAACATTATCAAAAGTAACCTTTTCCTTGTAATGCTGCATCTTCATCAACACATAGGGAACTCCACCGATAAGCGTGATAATCTGTCCATCTTTATTTAAAATAATTTGATGAACATAAATGTTTCTTTTTAATAAACTAAGATGAACATTATATATATCTTTAAGCAAAACACCATCGACATTAGCGCCATTGTAATCGCCAACAGCAGACGTCCTACTGCCATTATATAACATTAAAACATAATGCGTTTTACCCGTGGCTCCTGCAACATTATTATTGATAGCAGTACCAGTGACAGCACCACCATATAATTCCATCGTTGGACTGATATCGGTATTGCTGACATCAAAATAATATTGTTTGCCACTTTGACGAATATCATCAGGGTACAAATTGTAAAAATAATTTATAGCATTTTTCATACGATATTCTTCTCCCCATCTATAACGATATTCATAATATAACCAACTCACCGAACCAAGCCAAACTAAATCTAACTATACCAAACTAAGTAAGATTAAAACATATAATATAACTAGCATACTAAATTTTATGTAATAACCAAATTTATCATGATAAAAAGTTCTTTTTTGAATAATTGGGTATTTACTTTACACCCTTTCACACATTTTGAATATGTTATACTGAGAATAAATGAAGGGGTGGATTATATGTGTAACAACAATAACAATTCAAATGAATGCAAATGCATCTCAGAAATTTTAACAGTTATTAACATACTTCAAGACAATGCTGAGTGTGCTGACAACTGTTTAGATACCTGCGATCGCGGTTTTCTAGGATGTTCAGTATCTACAGTTGGATGCAATACTAGACCAATTATGCTTTATACATGCTGTGGTAATGGCACACCTTGGTCAATGCCAACAACAAAAGAAAATGTTGTTTGTAGTGAACCAGGCGTTACATGCTCAAGCGTATTTAGAGTAGAAAAAGCGGATGGATGTTGTGCAACATTCAGAGTATTGGCTGCAAATCCAGATACTGCTGAAGTAGACATAATGCCATACGTAACGACTAATAGTTTCTTTACTATGAATCTTAATTGTGTATGCAGTCTAAGATGTTTACAAGATACATTCGTTGAATGCGTATAAAAAGCAGGCTGTAAAGCCTGTTTTTTTATGCAACATTAAGTAATAACCATAGCCGCCATTATGCAAATGTTTATAGCTATTTAATCTCAATATCAATAATTTCTGATATAGGAATCAATTCATTTTCCATCGTAATCAAATGTATACTGTTTTTACCAACAATTCTTTTAGATATCTTTCCATCACGAGTAGTAAGAACAACATCAGCTTTATAAATATAGTTAGACGAATTAAAAATGCTGTTTATCTTCTGATTAATATTAGGGGTACCCGCACTTTTCGCCTTTTCTATAGCAGCAGATAAGGTGGATCCTGTTCTGCGATTATCAATTGCATCGCTGTTAACACCCGCACTTTCTACATCATTATGACTAGAATAAAAAACCTTTTTATTGTTTCCCACTGGTTTTTCGACCTTATTGGCAAAAACCCCTGGAAGCTTTTTTTCCATTTTATCACCTCTGCTTAATTGTATGCATTTGTCTTAATCACTTGCAAACAAACGATTAACTTTAATAGTTATTTTATAGCCGAGCCATATCAACATCAAACAGCCTATAGTGGCAAAGACGCCAAAAGATTCGCTATTGTTCAGGGCAGTCTTAAACATCACAAAAACTGAGCATATCATAAAACCGGCAATACCATAATATGTCATCATCTTATGTTTTTTTAAAAGATAAGTAATTAATTTAGCCAAAACAACCAGTCCAACTACTATTCCCGTCGAAAAGAAAATAGCAAATTTAAAATATTCTGGGTTAAACATATTACTAAAGAAAGATAGAAGCATGTCATAGCATCCTAAAGACATGTATATTGCTGTCCCACTAATACCTGGGACAATTGAAGAAAACGCTTCAATAATACCTAACAAAAAAGATAAGAAGATATTATCGTGATTGTTCCAATCGGCGGAACCAAATTCTGTTCCAAAACCAGTAGTTAAAAAATAAGAGAGTGTAAAAGAAATAGTCAATATCATAAGTCCAACGATACGCTTACCTTTTGAATTATCGGTCCCCTTTAACTCGCGGAGGATATCTGGAAATCCGCCAATTATTAGGCCAATAAAAAGTAATATAGTCGGAAGATAACAAACTGACAGCAACCACTTTACGCCACGACTAAAGATAATAATTCCAATAAATATGCCAACAACTAAGTAAAGTAAAAATCGTACTTGTGACCATGTGACTTTACGAAAGTTAGCAATTATTCCTAAAGCCTTTTCATAGACACCCAAAGAAATGGCTAACATACTTCCGCTAACCCCTGGGACAATTTTACCTATTCCAATAATGAAACCTTTTATAATATTTTTTACCATATTAAAATATATCCATTTACATATAAAAAATGATTAAGTATCACCTAATCATTTTCATTATTAAAATAATCTATTTTCATATTCTTACGAACTCTGGCCATAACTTCTGAAGCTTTTTCACGAGCATGGGCTGTTCCTTCGATTAAAACTTTGTCAATTTCTTCTGGATGAGTTTCGTAATAAGCTCTTTTTTCTTGAATTGGTGTTAAGAATTCTTCCATTTTGGTAATTAATTCTTTTTTACAAGCGACACAGCCACGAGTTCCAGCTTTACATTCAGCACATACTGTTGCTAAGTTTTCGTTACCTATTAATTTATGATAGTAATATACCATGCAAACATCTGGATTAGCAGGGTCATCAACTTTGATTTTTTTAGGATCAGTAACGGCCCCCATAACTTTTATTTTAATAGTTTCACTATCATCGGCTAAATAAATAGCGTTGCCTAAACTTTTGCCCATTTTGTCATTACCATCTAGTCCTTTAATTCTTGGTGTTTTGCTCAAAATTGTTTGTGGCTCTTTTAAAGTTTCCCCATAAATATTGTTGAATTTGCGGACAATTTCACGGGCCTGTTCTAAATGAGGTACTTGATCTTCACCAACCGGGCACACTTCACAATCAAATGCCGTTAAATCGGCAGCTTGGCTAACGGGGTATCCAAGGAAACCATAAGTAATACTTTCACCATCTTCACCAAATAAAGCTTTCTTTTGAGCTAATTCAGCCTTGGTGGTCGGATTACGATACAAACGGGAAACTGTTACCATATTAGAATAAAGTACAGTTAATTCAGCGATTTCTGGAATCATTGATTGAATAAATATATGTGAATGTTTAGGGTCAATACCTACCGATAGGTAATCAATTGCTAATTCGCGTACACTCTTACGGACTTTTTCTGGGTTATCAAAGTTATCAGTTAAAGCCTGAACATCGGCAATTATGATATATGTATTGTAATCATATTGCATCTCTACTCTATTTTTGATTGATCCAAAATAATGACCGATATGTAATTTACCTGTTGGTCTGTCGCCAGTTAAAATTGTTTTTTTCATGTTATCACCTCTATAAATTATATCACACAAACTAATATCCAACAACTAAAAAAGCGCTTTAATAAGCACTTCTATTACCTTTTATAATGTAAATATAAAGAGCAACTAAAAATTCATATCCAAAAATTGGCCAGTATTTAAAAGTGCTTTCTGCATCGTTATCGATAATTGCATCATAGAAAAATTTTATTATTTGCGAAGTATCTAATATTTTGTTAAATTCTTTATTTCTTATTTTTGAGGCAATTATATCGCGTGCTATAGGTTTAGCTTTTGATAATTCGTTTAATAGTCCTTTATTATAGGTTTTTATATTATAAACTATATCTTGTTCAAAACCAAAACATTCACCAGCATATTCTACTAGTTCATTGAAATTGCGATATGTTAATTTTGAATTTATCATTTTTTGAAACAACGACGTTTCAATTATTTTTTTCATTAAGGTATTGTCAACATTATCAAATATATCATGGAGTTTCTTTTCGAATTTATCGGCATATTTATTATAATTTTTAACCATGTTTGCTTTTTTAAAAGTATATTTATCACCATCTAATTTACCAAATGTTTTCATGGTATCATTATACCCATAGCGTAAGGCTTCACGGGATCTAGCTTTATCAAAGACTAGGAATGACACTATTTTATTACGTGGTGCAATTACAGTTATTGGAACATCTACTTTGGGTTCACGATGAATACCAATTGATCTTAAATCGATGGCAACTATTTCTTCTGCACCCATTTCAATTGCTAAATTGATTGGCATATTATCGTAGTACCCACCATCAATATAAACGTCATCACCGATTTGTCTTGGCTTAAAGGCGGGGTAACAAGACCCTGACGCAATTACATAATCCTTAATTATATCCGGTTTTAATTCTTTTTTAGTCATTATTACTGGTTCGTTTTTAGTTAGGTTATATGTAACTATACCAAAATCTAATGGTGAATGGTAAAATTTATTTGGATCATATAGTTGATCAAACATTGTATCTAGTTTACGGACATCCATTCCACCTTCGTTGATAAATGATTTTACATATTGGCCATATACATCAGCTATTGCTGGGTTATCGCACACTTGAAAAGAGTTTTCATCATACACTGTGGAAAATGAAATATTTTTCCATAAGTTTACTGCTTTATACAAATCGCCTTGGACAATGAGTAAACCATTTATAGCTCCAATTGAAGTTCCGGTTACGATGTCAGGTCTTTTGCCCATTTTTCTTAGTGCACGGTACGCTCCTATTTCATATGCTCCTTTAGCTCCACCACCTGATAGAACTAGTCCTAATTTACCCATATATATCCTCCTTTATTTTATATAAACGCCAAATGAAATATCTTGATTAAATTCTAATTCGGAGTTTTCTATTACTTTTCGTACGCCATTATTACTATAGTAATATAAGCTAATACCATTAGTAAAATAAATATAATCTTTTAAATAAATAACACTATTTATATTATTTGTTGTAAATAGATATGTTTTTAATTTTGGATTTTGCACATCTGCACGATATACTTTATAATTTTCATTATCTTTTTGATATAAATAGTAATATCCAGTATCTGAGCCAATTTTATCAACTCTACCATAACCTTTTATTTTATCGCTATAATTATTATTGAAAATTTTGCCATCGATTGCATCTTTTAGACTCATGGTTCCCCATTTGCCATTGTAATATTTTATATCGCCTTTATCATTTACTTTTTCCACATTTTCATATTTTAAACTTATTTTGTATTGGGTTTCGGCATCTTTATCAAAGAAATAGATATCATCGCCAACTGCCCCTTGCATGATTGAATCAAAGGAAATGTCGTTATAACTTCTAATTTCTTTAATGTTACCATTGATTATATTCACAACATAGAATTTTTTAAAGCTGTATTCTTGATTATAATCAGCTACTACATAGTATTTATCAGTAAAAATACTTACTGGTTTTTTATAGATATCATTATCGAACAATTTAACTGTTTCTACCGTGTTATTGAATAAGGTCAATCCTTTATATGTCTCCATAGCCATATAATGATTATTGACGAGGTTCTTTTCATACAAGGCTTTAGTATTTGAAAGTTTATTTGAACTGGCATTATCTTGATAATCTTTTTTATTGTAGCCTTCTTCTTTTAATGATTCGGCAAATTTATCAATGTTTTTATCGTTTAAATCGTGATAGTAAGTAATTGTTTTATCTTTTTCACACATGATATCTGTTAATATTTCCCCACCTTTAAAAATAGGTAATATACATTGATAACCATCTTTACTATAATATTTGATTTTACTAATTATTTTATCTTTTTTATTATAATTTTTAAATATTTGAAAATTGATTTTAAATTTTTCATGTTCTATTTCAAAATAATAGTTATCTTTTTTATCCATGCTGTTTACTTTAAGAGTTTCACTAACACTAAAGTTTCCAATTGAATAATTAATATCGTGACCTTTATCAAAAAGGTGAATAACTAATTTTAAGGAGAATAATAAGACCAACAAAACCGCTAAAACTTTCAACAAGTACTTCATACTACTACCTCCTATATTGATTATATATAATTATGGGCTTTTTTTCAAGAAAAAAGGTGACGATTTCACCTTATACTTCTCCACTTTCAGCAATTCTTAGAAGTTCCGCCGATAATGCAGCTGATTCTTCAGGACTCGCTCCAGATTCTAGTTCACGTTTTTTCTGCATCATATATTTTGATAAAACGGTTTCTAGTTCTTGAAGTGAGTTTTTTGATAGATTTGATAAAACAACTGTTTCTTTAATGGTATCAACTATTACACGTCCCCATATTAATCCCATTTTGATGGTTAAATCATTGAACATATCTGGAGTGATACTGTAGAAAAAGTATCCATAAATTAATCTATCTTGCGCTACTACTAAACGTTTGTTGGTTACTACCACTACGTGTGTACTGATGACATCAAAGATACTTGCACCCTTTTGAGCTGCAAATACGTATAAGATATCTTCATCATCGTTAATATGTTCTTGAGCTACTTTACAATGGGCACGTAATCTCCAAGCTACTGTACCCGGATGACGTCGCGCAAATATTTTCGCTTTTTCGTATACTTCGTTTTTCTTTCTCATTTTATTTCCCTACTTTCCACAGTATTGTTTATATTTTTTGCCGCTACCACATGAACTTTGTACTCCCATATTATCAATACTTTCAATATTTATAATATTATTGATATTTCAATGTTTTTCGGACTAGGTAATCTCTATATTATCCGTATTATTAGTATCATTTTTATTATAAATATTGCTCTACTGTGGACAAATCGTAGACACCGTCCACATCCGTTCACTTGATACAATTATATCATATTTTGCTATTTTATCAAATGTACAAAATATCTTGATCAAAATACTTATTCTATTTTATTTTTAATTTCTAACAACTCATTTATTGGTGTATTTTTTACATCCTCAGGGATTATTGGCTTATCTTCTTTTTTAATTACCATGGCTTCATAATCTTCTTTACTAATTTCATATGCATTTTTAATATTGACATGTTTCAAACTTATTTCGTAATCCCACAATGGTTTTATAGTTTGTTCCTTATCATTATTAATCATTGGTAAAATTACAATCTTAGGATTCGGTTCATTCTTTATTACAGTCTCTAAAATACCTATATTTTTATCATCTTCACAATTCATTTCATGAAAACGAGTCATCATTTGGATTAGAATATTTTTTTCGGTATTTTTAGGAACTTTTACCTTTCCTGTAATCATAACTCTATAATCATATATACGTTCTTTATTTATACCCTTTATAAAGGATAACACTATTCTTTCTTCTTCATCATATTTACCTACACAATCTATTAAATCTTGGAATACTCTTCTTGCTCCCTCTTCATTATTAAACAAAAATCCAATTTTAATAACGCTGTAATTTTCTAAATCACCTAGATACATTACTCCTTTCCATTTTGCTGCATCCCAATGTGCTACGTTAATCATTCCAGAAGAGTAAATGTCCTTATGGGATGCATTTGTAAAGAAGTTTTGATTAGGTACACCATATTCAATATCTTTTTTATTTTCAAAAGGATCTATTGTTTCGGTTTTAGGAATCGACATTTTAACATCTGAATACCATTCTTTTTCTCTTGTTATATTATGAATAGGAATTTCAAAATCTTCTTCCGGACCCAAAATTTTATTTATGTTATATATACTACTTGTGTGATTCAAGCTTCTTTCAAATGTTTTTTCATCTTCAAAAATCTCTTTAAAAGCCTCTTCATAGTTATCATAAATAAAATATTAGCAAATATATTTGCTAATATCAGACTGTTGACAAAGGTCAATGGTCTTTTTTTGAAAAATGTGATATACTAAAA
>CAZIDO010000043.1:0-9481 GCA_964538005.1 uncultured Muribaculaceae bacterium | reverse complement strand
GCCAACAACGATGCCATTAGGTGGTTTTGAAGTAATAGCAATATGGGAAATTAATGAATATACCATTACCTTTATGGATGGCGAAACTGTAGTTAGTACGATAAAACAAGATTATGGTACAGCAATAACAGCACCAGCAGATCCAACAAAGGAAAATTATAACTTTGCAGGTTGGGATCAAATAGTACCAAGTACTATGCCAGCAACTGATATGACCATTAATGCATTATGGACACCAGTGCCTTCAACCCGTACTTTAACAGTAGAAGTTGAAGAAGGTGATTTAAAGAAGCATACAGTTAAAGCTACTGAAGGTAGTTGTAATAAAACTGATGGCAGTGGAAATTGTATTTCTGATACATCAACAGATAATGATAAGAAAAAAACTTATATAGTCTCTAATAATGCTACTATAAGAATAAGTGAAATTGAAAAAAATAATAATCACAAACTTAAAGTGGAAGTTATAATTGATGGAGTAACAAAAACCATAGCTCCTGAAAAGCATAATAATGAATATTCTTTCAATATAAATGAAATAACAAAAGATGTTACAGTTAAAATATCTTGGGAAAAAAATTAATAAACTAGGGCAAGGTAAATCTTGCTTTAGTTTTTTTTGATAATATGGTACAATAAAATTGGTGATAATTTATGGCTTATATTAAGTATAAGGAAATAGCTAAATATTTTAATTTTTCGAAATCATTATCGGTAGAAGAACTACCTAGATATGTTAAGGATTATGTCTTTGATGATGAAAAAATTCTAATCGGGTATAAAACTTTAAGAGATCATGGTATATTTACAGATCATAAGATTTTGCTTTTTGATAAAAAGTTTACCTTTGATAATACGAAAGAAATATTTACAATTCCTTATCATACAGTTTCATCAGTATCAATTGTTTTTAAACCAATATCAGCTGAAATGTCACTGTTTTTAGAAAGCGGATACCCACTTAGAATAAAGTTTATTCGAATGAATGATATTGATAAGATGCGTCTTCGTATTTTATATAATATTATTCAGAAGAAAATAACTAATCAAAATATAACAAAATCCGAACTTGATAAATTAGTTAGTAGTGAGTTTAATTTTTAAAGAAGGAGGATTATTATGAACGAAAAAGAAAAGAAAGAGTTATTAAAACAGGAGAAGAAAAACAAAGAGGAGAGAAGTTTATTCCAAAGAATTTTAAACATTGTTCTTTGGATAGTGGTGATTGCTTGGATGGCAGTTTGTGTTACTGATTATATTAAAGTTCAAATTGAAAAAGATCCAATTTTCTGTATCAAAAAAGAAACTATTGAGTATATTGACGGTAATGTCTACTCATGCTTGGGTGCGGGATATAAAATCTATGATTATGATCGTGATACTTTAAAAGCACTTGAATTTGGACCATTCTGGCTTAAAGAAAAAATTGTAAAATAAATGTAAAAAGCATTGTAAACATTAATTACAATGCTTTTTTTATGTTACAATTTTTATAGTAGGAGAGTTATTATGACAAAAAGAAACTTTATCATTGGTTATGCTAATTTAACTCTTAAAGAACTGGAGTTACTTGAGTTAAAGTTTACTAATCTTTATATTTTTAAAGAAATAGATATGAAAAACTTGGTAACTGGTTTTATTGATGTAGATATTTTTATAACTAATGAAAAACTAACTCCAACTGCTACTAAATTTTTAAAAAACATAAATATTCCCGTTTATAAATTAAATAATTATCTGAATGAAATAAATGATTTCGTTTTACTGGTAAGCAATAAAATAAGATATTTAAAAGGTAAAACTGAAGATTATAATAATGCTTTAAAATTGTTGAATGAGACTTATGAAAAAGGAAATTTAAATCAAAATGAATTGAATCACAGTATTAGAGTGGCTAATGAATCAGTTTACTTTGCTAAAAAAATAGGTTTTCAAGAAGACCGACTTAAAACTATTTTTATTGCTGGACTTTTACATGACATTGGTAAATCTTTAATCCCCGGAAATATCTTACTTAAACCGGCTGGATTAAATGAGAGGGAATTTGAAATAATTAAAAATCATCCAATAATTGGATCTAAATTAGTGCCTAAAAATATTGAAAATATTGTTAAAGAGCATCATGAAAGATATGATGGATCTGGCTATCCCAAAAATTTAAAAGGAGAAGATATTGCTTTAGAATCAAGAATTATTGGGATAGTAGATTCCTTTGATGCAATGTCTACTAAAAGAAGTTATAAAGAAAAAATGAGTTTAACTGATACTTTAAATGAATTAATACTTTGCATTACTCCTAAGGAAAAAGGGGGTAAAGGAGTGTTATATGACCCCGTGTTAGTTTCGAAATTTTACAAATTAAAGGTGGCCGCATTAACTTAAAATTTTTGCTTGCTATAAATTTGTAATTATGTTATTCTATTAATAGAATTTATAGAGTAAAAGGTGGTGAATAAAAATGGAATTTATTAAAAATCTTTATGATAGTGAGTACTTTCTTTATGTTTTATTAGGAATTATAGCAGTTTTAATAATTTTGTTTTTAGTCGTTTTATTTTCGGGAAAGAAAAAAAATAAAGAAGAGGTAGTAACGGAGACTGCTCCAGTAAATAATATGGAATCAATTAATTTGGGGCAAGTAACACCAAATCAACAACCAGCAGCAGCTGTAACAAGCGGGTTAGATGAGACTAAAGAATTTAGTCCGGAAATGATGACTTCATATCAAAATAATGAGTTTTTATCAACAAATACTCCAATTGTTAATAATATGGAGAATGTTGTTCCTCCAATGAATGAGACTCCAGTGATAGAAGAACCAATTATTCCAACTCCAGAACCAGTTTCCGAAGTTGTAATACCAGAACCAGTTGTTGACGTTGTTTCAGAAATACCTGTAACACCAACTCCGGAGCCAGTATTTAATCCTTTTCCGGAAACAGAAAATACAGCTAAAATGCCAAATCCAAATCAGTTTAGTTCAGTATTTATTGATAATGGTAATCCAGGTATGAATATGAATCAAAGTGATTTTGTTGAATCTGTGCCTGAAGTTGAACCAACTTCAGTTGCGACTCCACCAATAGAAGAACCCCCAGCATTTGCTGTAATCAATGATGAGTTGCCAAAATTAAATGATGATAATAAGGAACTTTAAAGTTCCTTTTTTTTGTGGTACAATATTTATGGTGATTATAGATGGCAGCAAAGTATGATGAAAGTTCTATTAAAATATTAGAGGGTTTGGAAGCAGTAAGAAAAAGACCCGGTATGTATGTTGGTTCAACTGATAAAAGAGGAATGCATCATTTGGCATGGGAGATAATTGATAATGCTATTGATGAAGTTATAAATGGTTATGGTAATGAAATAAAGGTAATTATTAATAAAGATAACAGTCTAACTATTGAGGATCATGGCCGTGGAGTGCCAATTGGAATACATGCCAGTGGTAAAAGTACTCCTGAAGTTGTTTATACTATTTTACACGCTGGTGGGAAATTTGAAGAGGTCGGTTACAAAGTATCTGGTGGACTTCATGGAGTTGGAGCTAGCGTAGTTAATGCCTTGTCTAAGTTCATGGATGTAACTATTTATAAGGATGGTTTGATATCTAATATTAAATTTGTTGATGGCGGTAAAGTTAAAGAGCCATTACATACCATTGGTAAATCTAATAAAACTGGAACGACGGTTACTTTTTTGCCTGACTTTGAAATATTTAAAAATTGTAATTTCAGCTATACAACCATTTGTGAGAGAATGCAGGAGAATGCTTTTTTGGTTGATGGCTTAACGGCAATAATTGAAGATGCTTTAGACGGTAAAAAAGTTACTTATCATTATGAAAAAGGTTTAGTTGAATTTGTCAGTTATATTAATGATGGCAGGCAAGTATTACATAAACCAGTTAGTTTTAGTGATATTAAAAATGATATTGAAGTTAATGTTGCTTTTCAATATACAGATTCTTACAATGAAAACATTTTATCATTTGTTAATAATGTTAAAACTATTGATGGTGGAACTCATGAGATAGGATTTAAAACTGGCCTTACTAAGGCATTTAATGACTATGTTAAAGCTAATAATATTCTTAAAGGGAAAGATGCTACCTTTGAAGGAAATGATGTCAGAGAAGGTTTAAGTGCTATCATTAGTGTTAAAATTAAAGAGAATAAACTTCAATTTGAAGGTCAGACTAAAAACAAATTAGGTACTCCAGAAGCCAGAAGTATTACGGAGAGTATTGTTTATGAAAAACTAAAATTCTTTTTAGAAGAAAATCGGGAAGCGGCATTAATTATAATTGATAAAGCTGAGCGCAGTAAAGTGGCTAGGGAAGCAGCTAGAAAAGCTAGAGAAGAAGCCAGAAATGGTAAAAATAAATCTAAAATTGAAAAAAATCTTTCTGGTAAACTTGCTCCGGCTCAAACCAAAAATCCTAAATTAAATGAATTGTTTTTAGTCGAGGGAGATTCAGCCGGAGGTAGTGCTAAAAGTGGTCGGGATCGTAAATTTCAAGCAATATTACCTTTACGAGGTAAAGTTATTAATACCGAAAAAGCCAGTATGGATGAAGCCTTAAAAAATGAAGAAATTAACACTTTAATTTATACAATTGGAGCAGGTTTTGGATCTAACTTTATTGTTGAAGATACCAATTATGATAAAGTTATTATTATGACTGATGCTGATGATGATGGGGCTCATATTCAAGTTTTACTTTTAACTTTCTTTTATCGCTTTATGCGCCCTTTAATAGAAGCTGGTAAACTTTATATTGCTTTACCACCTTTATATAAACTTGATTATGGTAAGAAGCATTTCTATGCTTGGGCTGAAGAAGAATGGGCAGAAATAGTTAGAAACAATCCTGGAAAACCTAATATTTCAAGATATAAGGGATTAGGTGAGATGAGTGCTTTACAACTGTGGGAGACAACAATGAATCCGGATACTAGGAATCTAATAAAAATAACAATTAGTGATGCTGCTTTGGCAGAAAAAAGAGTTAGTGTTTTAATGGGGGATAAAGTTGAGCCTCGTAAAGAATGGATTGATGAAAATGTTGTATTTACGATGGAAGATAACTTTACTTTAGAAAAGTAGGAGAGAATATGCAGGAAGTATTAAAAAGAATTCATGATTATAGTTTAGAAGAGATTATTGGTGACCGTTTTGGCAGATATGCCAAGACAATTATTCAGGACCGTGCTATTCCTGATGTCAGGGATGGTTTAAAACCAGTTCAAAGAAGAGTTTTATATTTAATGTATAAGGAAAGAAATACTTATGATAAGCCAACGAGAAAAAGTGCTAAAACAGTTGGTAATGTTATGGGTACTTTGCATCCTCACGGTGAATCATCAATTTATGATACGATGATTAGAATGAGTCAATGGTGGAAACAGAATACACCATATATCTTTATTCAGGGTAATAATGGCTCAATGGATGGTGATCCAGCAGCAGCAATGCGTTATACTGAAGCAAGACTTAACAAGATTAGTGAAGAATTATTGAAAGATATTGATAAAAACACAATAGAATGGACTCCTAATTATGATGATACTGAATATGAGCCAACAGTTCTACCAGCAAAATTTCCTAATCTTTTGGTTAATGGAGCCAGTGGAATCAGTGCCGGCTATGCCACTAATATTCCGCCTCATAATTTAGGTGAAATAATTGATGCGGCTATTAAAAAAATCGATTCTCCCAATTGCTATCTAGATACTATCTTAGATATTGTTAAAGGACCAGATTTTCCAACTGGCGGAATTGCTGAAGGGATTGAAGGAATTAAAGATGCTTTCACTAAAGGACGAGGAAAAGTTAGTATAAAATGTAAATATACTATTGAAGGCACGAAAAATAAAAGACAAATAATCATCACTGAAATTCCATATGAGGTAAACAAAGCTAATTTAGTCAAAAAAATAGATGAAATTAGAATTGACAAAAGAGTCGAAGGGATATCAGAAGTAAGGGACGAATCTGATCGTAAAGGTTTACAGATTACTATTGATTTAAAAAAAGATGCCGATGAAGATTTAATTGTTAATTACTTATTAAAAAATACCGATATGATGGTTTCATATAGTTACAACATGGTGGCAATTGTTAATAGAAGGCCAATGACTTTAGGAATTTTAGAAATTCTAGATGCTTATATTAACCATCAAAGAGAAGTAATAACTAACAGAACTGAATTTGATTTAAGACATGCTGAAGCTAGAATGCATATTGTCGAAGGTTTAATAAAAGCCTTATCAATTTTAGATGAAGTAATTAGAGTCATCAGAGCTTCAAAAAATAAAGCAAACGCTATTGATAATTTACAAATAGAATTTGATTTTACAAAACTACAAGCCGAGGCTATTGTTAATTTACAACTATATAAATTAACTAATACTGATGTAACTGAACTAGAAGCCGAAATGGAAAGACTAAAACAAGAAATTGCCATTTGGAAGCAAATTTTAGAAAATGAGGAAGCTTTAAAACATGTTATGAAAACAGAATTAAAATTAGTTAAAAATGATTATGCAACCCCAAGAAAAACAGAAATTAAGGAAGAAGTAACAGAAATAAAAATTGATACTACTTCATTAATTCCAAAAGAAGACTGTATGGTGGTCGTAACTAATGAAGGATATGTAAAAAGGGTCTCTAAGCGAAGTTATGGTGCTAGTGAAGAAGAGACCGGATTAAAAGATAAAGATTATGTTATTAATTTATATGAAGCTAATACCATGGATACTTTATTATTATTTACGGACTTTGGTAACTTTTTATATGTTCCAGTCTATGAACTTCCAGACTTAAAATGGAAAGACTTAGGCAAACATATTAGTAATATTATTAAAATCAGTTCAGATGAAAACATTATTAGTTCATATTTAACTAATGACTTTAATAATCAAATTAATTTCTTATCATTTACTAAAAACGGAATGGTAAAACAAACTAATTTAGAAGACTTAAAAGTTCAAAGATATTCAAAACCAATTACCTTAATTAAATTAAAAGGTGATGATAAAGCAGTAAGTACTTGTTTAGCGTTGAAAGAAATATTTATTACCACTTATAATGGTTTTGGATTGAAATATTTAACTGAAGAAGTTCCAGTAACCGGTTTAAGAGGTAGTGGAGTAAAAGCCATTAATTTAAAAAATGATAAAGTAGTAAGTGCATCAAGTTATAATGAAACTCATTATGTAGCAGTTATAACTGATAAAAACACAGCTAAAAGAATAAAAATTGAAGAGTTTGAAATAACCTCTAGAGCTAGAAAAGGTGTTTTATTAGTTAGGGATGTTAAAACTAATCCATATCATATTTTAAAAAGCTTTACAGTTAAAAATAAAGTTGATTTAGGACTTATAACTGATGAATTACAGTATTTAAAAATAACCGAATTACCTATATGTGATCGTTATCAAACTGGTACTAGTATTTCAAAAAATAATATTGAAAACGCTTTTATTAAAGCCAATATTAAAGAAGTAGAAGAACCAGAAATAGATGTTTCATTAGATAAAGTAGATGAACAAATAATGACCATCGACGATTTCTTAGATGATTTTAAGATAGATTAATTTCTATCTTTTGTTTTGAAAAAATATTGAATTGCAAACAGATGTTTGTTAAAATGGAATTAGGGGTAATTAATGGTTAAAAAGAGGTGATAAAATGAAAGAAATAGAAAATTATCAAAAAAGTATTTTTGAAAGTATAAAACATATAGATGAAAATGGAAATGAATACTGGTTAGCGAGAGAACTACAAACTGTTTTAGAATATGCTCAGTGGCGAAGATTTGATGAAACAATTATCAAAGCAAAAAAAGCTTGCGAGAAAAGTAAAAACAAGGTATTAGAACATTTTGCCAACGTTGGCAAAATCGTAAAGGCTGGAGCTACGACTAAAAAAATAAAAGATTATAAATTATCTAGATATGCTTGTTATTTAATTGTTCAAAATGGTGACTCAAGAAAAGAAACAATCGCACTTGGTCAAACATATTTTGCAGTTCAAACTAGGAAACAAGAATTGACTGAAAAAGAATACTTTGAATTATCAGAAGATGAGCGAAGATTATATAAGCGAAATAAAACTAAAAAAGCCAATTTTTCTTTACAACAAACTGCAAAAAAGGCAGGAGTTAGGAATTTTGATCAATTTCATAATTGGGGTTATAAAGGATTATATAATGGCGAAACTGCTGATGATATTGCAAAACGAAAAAAACTTAGATATCGTGAAGAAATACTTGATAATATGAGCAGTGAAGAATTAGCTGCTAATGAATTTAGAATAACCCAAGCTGAAGCCAAGTTAAAAAGAGATAATATTCATACAGAAGTTGATGCTAATGAAACTCATTTTCAGGTTGGGAAAGTTGTTAGAAGTGCAATCGAACAGGTAGGTGGAACAATGCCAGAAAATCTAGCAACACCAAAAAAGAGTTTAAAAGAACTTGAAAAGAATAAATCATTATCTTTAGAAAATAAACAAGGGTAGATTAATTTCTATCTTTTGTTTTGAAATATAAAATATTTATGGTATAATCTTTTAAGTAATTAGGGGGGATAATATGAAATTACCATACATGAGGGGATTATTAGAAATAGTTGAAGAAAGTCCAGCAGAAGCTTTACGTTTTAGTACAGACACTATTGAAGCAAGAAGTACTAGATTGCAATATTTAAAAAATAGATTAGAAAGACAAAAAAATCTAGAAACATTACTATTACATTTAAAAAACCATGAATTTGTATCTCGTAATAAAACCATTTAAAAAAACATTTTCGATAGTAATATACATTTGCAAAAACATATAGCTGAAAATTTAGAAGCATCATTAAAACTTATTAAACAAGGTGCAAGTCAAGCTGATATACTAGACTGGGTAACCATGAATCTATGGATCATGGAAACTGAATTTGGTATTTCTGAACTTATGCCATTAAATCAAACCGAAATAATTAGACAAACATCAAAAGGAGACCTTGATAGTTATTTTGTTACAGATGACTTTGTACTTGCTTTATCAGAAAACAAGGAAGCAAGAGTATGGGATAAAATATATACAGATGGCGTGGTAGATAGTGGTGTAAGAGAGCCACAAGGACATTTATATATAGGTGATAATGAAACATCAAAAGGATGTGCGTTTAGATTACGTGATGCTTCATATGTTTTATGGGCATCATATTCTGTCAATGGTACTGAAAAATTAGAAAGAAGCAAAAGAAAATTATATACGAATGATTTATCGTTAGACGTTAATAGATTGCCAAACTTTGATTATACTAGTCCAACCTTTGAATTTACAGATGAAGTAGAAAAAGAATTTTTAGAGGCAAGGAAAAACTGTCATAATAATACAAAACATTCATTTGATTTAAATATGCCACAAGCAATTGGTGAGAGACCACAAGTATTTTGTAAAAAACAAAAGTAATCAAAAGAT
>CAZIDO010000042.1:0-9496 GCA_964538005.1 uncultured Muribaculaceae bacterium | reverse complement strand
ATTAATGTAAATCCTTTTTTCATATAAATCTCTCCCTACTTCTATTCTGTTGATTTTAGTTAATTATTATTCATTTATATTATAGCTAATTCAAGGGGATAATGCAAGTATCTTATTTGCAGTTTTAAATTATTATACAATGTTATCAGAAGGTGATAGCAAATGGTTAAAATGAATATAGAAAAATTACTAATTAAAAATAATCGAACTAAATATTGGCTTTGTAAAAAAATGAATATCACGTCTAGAAATTTAAATAGAATTATTAGAGGTCAAACCACTTCCATTTCTTTCAAATATATTGAGGAATTTTGTATATATTTGCAATGCACACCCGGTGAGCTTTTTTCTTTAAACACTAAAGAATTAATTGGTTAAAATAATCGATTTTTTAAATTCGATGACTCAGTTATAATAAACTGAGCTTTTATTTTATTAGAATTAAATTTATTCATTATCAAGTATATATTCCCTTATTTAAGAGACACTATTATCAGGTGGTTATCATGAATATATTAATATATGCTGGTATTTTTATTTGTAAAATTATTGAAGACACTTTATCAACATTAAGAATAATCGTTGTTTCTAATGGTAAAAAAGTATTAGGCGCAATTTTACAATTTATTATTGCTTTACTTTGGGTCATAATTACTGGTACTGTAATTACTAATTTACAAGAAGACCCTTGGAAAGTATTATTTTTTGCTTTAGGTGCTTTAGTAGGCTCTTACTTCGGAAGTTATATTGAAGAAAAAATTGCTTTAGGTACTAACGCATTAATGGTTGAAGTTGATTCGCGTGTGTCTTCTAACTTAATTAAAGCTTTAAAAAAAGAAAAAATCAGTATTAATCGTGTTAAAGCTAATACTGAGGGAAAAGAAATGCTAATGATTACGGTATCGCGAAAAAAAGCTAATAATATTATTAAAGTAATTAGAATCTTTGATAAAAACGCAACTATTATAACAGAAAAAGTGAAGATTATTGCCCCTCACTTTTAGTTTTTAATTCACTCATATATTTAGCCTTATCAGTTATAATGTTTTGATAAGGTTTTAATTTGTCAAAAATTTCTTTTGTATCGACAGTCCAAATAAATGTCTCTTTATGATCCATTAAATTAATATGACGATAACTAATGGAATTAAAATCAAAATCGTTTTCTATTTTACTAGTATTCATTTTGATTCCAACTATTAATCCTGTTTTTATATTAGGATACTTATTTTTAAAATATTTTATTAATTCATAATTAAAACTACATATATAATAATTCAAATCATATTTTTTTATTATTTTATATAGTTTAGATACCAATATTTTATATTTGTTAGTTTCTTCTTTGATTTCAATCATGATAATTTTATTACTATTTATTCTTTTTAAAACTTCTTCTAAAGTATTAAGTCCTTTTTGTTGTAAGGTTTTTGTTTTTGTTTTGCTAATAAAGTCTCCTTCATAAAAAGGGTCATGGTTAATTACTAAACAAAAATCTTTAGTAATTCTTATATCAGTTTCAATTCCATCAACATACGGCAATTCTAAACTATTTAAAATAGCTTCCATCGTATTTTCTTTATGTATACCGTCATTACCTCGATGCGCGATTACTTTCATAAATCACCTCTTATTATATTATATATTTAATTATTATTAAAAGAACTTCAAATGAAGTTCTTACAATTTACTAATAATATATTTATAGATTTCATTATTTATATCTTCTTTAGCTCTGATGCCCTCTTTATTAGTACATTCAACCATATATAAATTATACTTATTAGCAATCTCCAAATAAGCTTTTTCAGCACTTTCTAAATGATGATTATCTCTTTCATGCTCATCACATTCTTCTTCTCTACCTTCTCTAAGTTCAGCCACTTTAGAAGTTGGCATATGTAGGAAAATCGCAATATCTGGTTTTGGTAATTTTAGAAAACCAAATTCTAATTCTTCTAACCAATCATACATTGCTAATCGTTCATCATCATTTTCTATCTTTCCACCTTGATGAGCCATATTAGAATATATATATCTATCTAAGATTACATTAGCTCCATTTTCTAGTAAAAAAGTTATTTTATCGATGTTATATAAACGATCAGCGGCATAATACAAAGAAATAACCTTAGGGTCAACGTTAATCGCCCCTTCTTTAAAATAAGAAGGACCAATTGCTGGCTTTCCTAAATAAGCGCCTCCTATAATTTTACCTGTCGCTGAATTATAATTCGGAAAACTAAAGTTATCAACTTTAATGTTTTCTTCTCTTAATTTTTCAATCAATAAATTTGTTTGAGTTTCTTTTCCAGAACAATCTGTTCCTTCAATAATTATTAATTTACCTCTAGTCATTTTTATTACCTCCCCTTTGCTGAAAATATTTTAATTTTTTGGTGTGGAGTTCCACAAGTCATAGTTCCTTCTGGACATGGTCCGCTTACACAAGGTGCACCAGCATCAAAAAAGACATTTGGTGCTACATCTTGAGCTATATCTAACATTTGGTCAGCTAACTCACGAATTTCCTCTTGCGCACGATTACAGCAACGCAAATTGAAAAAATTCATTAGTGCTCTGGCATTCATTTGACATATAAGCTGTGTTGCACAAGCATTAGGAAGCAAATAACGTGCATCCTCAATACATTGGCTATTGATTATTTTCGCTAAAGCAGGACTTAATTCCTTATCATCTGGTAATTCAGATAAATAAGTTTTGGTTAGCGTTTCAATTAATTCCACATAATTATTGTATTCTTCTTCTACTTTTTGCTGATAAATAGCTAAAGTTTTATCATTATTGCGGATTTTAGCTGGAGCGACATATTTGAATACCGCCTCTTCACCTTTTTTGCCTTTTGATAAATCGACATATCTTTGTGATTGTTGATTGAAACTTGCAATTCTATGTCTCACTAATTGATGAGAGCAAGCTCTACTAATGTTTGAGATAGAGAAATTGATAGTTAACTGTTCAAATGGAGTTTCATGTCCCTTTGACTTTAAGTTTCTAATAAAATCTCCTCTTTTTTCATCATCCATTTTCTCTAATAATGCTTCAGCATCACTATATCCATAGCACAGTTTTGCCGCTGCAACAATTAAACCTTCCGGGTGTCCCCCATTTATTGGTTGTGAATAACCTAATAATGTCGCTTTTGGTGTTACTGATTCAAACCTCATATTATCGCTCCTATCTTGTATCAATTATATCACAAACTTTTGTTTGGGTAAACTGATATTGATGAATTTTAATAATATTTCATTAGAGATGTAAATATATTTAGGATTGATAAATACATTTACTCCATCATCTATTATTAGTTCATCTTCGATAGCCGCTTTTAATTCTTTTATTTCTAAAATGTCTAAATTATATTTTTGCTTAAAGTTTAATTTATTGATACCTTTTAATTTTCTAAAGCCTAAAATAAACTCATTACTAATTGTTTCATCTAAATCTAAATTATGTTGCTCTTTTATATAATTTCCTTGTAAGTATTTGTCAATGTTATGAGTGTTTTCATACCTTTTATTATTTATATATCCGCTAGCGCCTAAACCAAAGCCATAATAATGTTCATTATCCCAATAAACTAAATTATGATTTGACTCATAACCTTTTTGGGCATAATTACTAATTTCATAATGATTGTAACCATTGTTAACTAATGTTGTTTCAATTAATTCGTCAAACAAAGTATCATCATTATTTATTTCATAACCATCGATATATAATTTTGTATGGGGTTCTAGAATAAGGCTATACGCGGAAATATGCGGAATATCTAATTCTAAGTATTTAGCTAAATCATTCTTTAAGTTAGTTAATGATTGTTCATTAAATCCATACATTAAATCAATATTGATATTTTTAAAATATTTTTTAGCTAATTCAATGTTTTCAATATTTACTCTTTGTCTGCCTAAAAGTCTTAATATTTTTTCATCAAATGACTGAACACCGATACTTAATCGATTAACTTTATCTTTTAAAAATAATAATTTTTCTTCTGTTAAGTCTTCAACGTTACATTCAAAAGTAATTTCAGCGTTTTTAGATAAGTTAAATAGTTTTATAATCTCAAATAGTTTTGTTAATTCTTTTATATTAAGAGAGCTAGGGGTACCTCCACCAAAATATAAAGTTTTTACTTCTTCTTTTTGATAATACGTCTTTATTTCTTTTTTTAGTTCTTTTAAATAGTCATCAACCCATTTATCATCTTTGTACAATTTACAAAAATCACAGTAGGTACATATTTGATTGCAAAAAGGGATATGAATATATACTGATATCACTTAGAATGTACCGTTTCTTGTTCCGTAGTAAAATCTAAAAATGGTATTGATGGTAACTTGACTGTTACTTCAGACATTTCATGATGCGCATTAATAATATCATTAATTGGCTTTTCAGCTAATTTCCCATCATCACTATTATTTAAATCCGTTATTGTTAAAGTTTCTGTGGGATTTTCTTCAGCTGGCTCATTTATGAATTTTGCTAATAACTGAATATATTCATCAGTAAGCTCTTTTTCATTTACTTCTAAAGTTGAAGGAGATCCAAATAAGTTGTCAAGATATTTTTTATTTTTCAAATACTCTAAAGTTACAACTTTCATAGCTACGGTAATATTCTTATCTAACGTATCAACATTTTCGTTTGATTCAGTTAATCCCACTTCAAACTTACGTTGAAAGGCAAATATAGAGGTTTCGTAATAATTACTGAGTTTCCCATTTAAACGTTGATATAATTTTTCAACTGGCGTTTCTGGTTTGCTAGAAGGACTGTTAAAAAAATCTTTTAAAATTTCATCAGTACATCCTTCCATATGTCTTTGAAAAATTCCTTTTTGACTTGCTAATGTATCCTCTACCATTTCTTCGGCAAATACTTTATAACTAAACTCAGGCTCCAGTACTTCTTTATAAAATGGCATGTTAATAATAATAGATTGTCTCTTGCTTATTTTTCTCCATGGTTCCGCCATCATATCTCCTCTTTCTAGTTTTCTTCATCCATACTTAGGACAGCTAAGAAGGCTTCTTGTGGTACTTCAACATTCCCCACCATCTTCATTTTCTTTTTACCTTCTTTTTGTTTTTCTAATAATTTTCTTTTTCTGGAAACATCTCCACCATAACATTTGGCTAAAACGTTTTTACGCATTGCTTTAATATCAGCTCTAGCAATTGCTTTACTACCAATTACTGCTTGAACTGGTACTTCAAACATCTGTCTAGGTATTTGTTTTCTTAAAGCTTCGACAATTGCTCGTCCACGTTTATATGCAAAATCTCTATGAACAATAATACTTAAAGCATCGACAACATCTCCATTAAGTAAAATGTCCATCTTTACTAGATCGCTTTCACGATAACCAACTAAATCATAATCAAACGAAGCATAACCTTTGGTCGCTCCTTTTAGTTTATCAAAGAAGTCATAAACTATTTCTGACAATGGTATTTCATAATGGATATTTACTCTCGTTTGATCTAAATATTCCATATTAATATAATTACCTCTTTTATCTTGACATAGTTCCATAATTGCGCCAATATACGTTGAAGGAACTAATATATTAGTCATAATATAAGGCTCTTCTATTTTACTTATTTTTTGTCTGTCGGGCATTTTAACTGGACTATCAATTTCTAATATTGAGTTATCCGTTAAGGTTAATTTATAAATAACCGATGGACTAGTTGCGATTAAATCTATATTGAATTCTCTTCTAATTCTTTCTAAAGTTATTTCCATATGAAGTAATCCTAAAAAACCACATCTAAAACCAAACCCTAAAGCTTTTGAGGTTTCTGGTTCAAATTCTAAAGCCGCATCATTTAATTTTAATTTATCTAAAGCTTCCCTTAAATCGGGATATTTGTTTGATTCTAATGGATATAATCCGCAAAAAACCATCGGTTTCATTGGCTTATACCCAGGTAATGACTCTGTTGATGGATTGCTTGCTAAGGTAATAGTATCTCCAACCTTAATATCACCAATACTTTTAATACTACCACAAACATAACCAACTTCACCTGCGACTAAATGATCTTTACTTTTTTCTTTGGGATTGTTTATTCCAAGTTCTACAACTTCATGAGTAGCATTAGTAGCCATCAGTTTTATTTTATCTTTAACATTTATTTTTCCATTAACTACTCTTACTAAAGCTACAATTCCCTTATATGGATCAAAATGACTATCAAAAACTAATGCTTGTAATTTATCATTTACACACCCTTTAGGTGCCGGTACTCTTTCAACAACCGCATCGACTAAGTCTTTAATACCTTCACCAGTTTTCGCACTTGTTAAAATAATTTCTTCATCTTTAAATCCAAAGGTATCTATTAATTCTTTTTTTACTTTTGGTATATCCGCATTAGGTAAATCTATTTTATTAATTACTGGAATAATTTCTAAATCACTTTCTAATGCTAAATAGATATTTGCTAAAGTCTGTGCTTCAATTCCTTGAGCTGCATCCACAACTAAAACAGCACCTTCACAAGCTGCTAAACTGCGGGATACTTCATAAGAAAAATCGACATGCCCCGGAGTATCAATTAAATGTAAGATATAGTCATTATTTTTATAATGATAATCTAATTGTACAGCATTTAATTTAATCGTGATTCCACGTTCTCTTTCAATATCCATATTATCTAAAAGTTGGTCTTGCATTTCTCTTTCAGTTATTGCACCGGTTAACTCTAAAATACGATCGGCTAAAGTACTCTTACCATGATCGATATGAGCAATAATTGAAAAATTGCGGATGTTTTCTTGTTTCATATATTTCACCTCTTTAATTATAACAAAAATAGGCCAATAAAAAAACTCTTATGAGTTTCTTTTGCACTTTACTTCATTATTTGTACCTTTATTACAAGTAAATTTGTTTATTTTTAAATCTTTAACAGTTATTTTACCCGTTATTTCAATTGTTATTTGTCCTTCTGTTGGACTTGTTCCAGAATTGGTGATTTTATTTTTTTCCTTTATTTTTTCAGCACCATTATAGGCCCCATATCCATCTTTACTAAAAACAACATTAAAAGGCAATTCTACCGTTTCCTTTAAACTAGCTTCTGCGTATAAAGTTTGTACAGCGGCTATAGATCCGTGAGCGCTTGATTCTACACCAGATTGTTGTGAACTATATATCATTCCTTGTACAATCGGAAATAGAATAATAATACTTATTCCAATAACGACAAATATCATAATTGCTTCAACTGTTCTTTCCTTCATGTTAGCCCCACCCTTTATTAAAATTTTATCATAAAGGGTGATTTTTAGCAATAAAAAAACTTAAGGTGTTATCCTTAAATTTTATTATCTTGGTGTACAAGTCATCGTAGTACCATTAGTTGTCCCACAAGAATATCCTGTAAATAATAATCCAGTTGCGGTTATAACTCCGTCTTTACTAATTGTAACAGTTCCACCAGTTGGTTTTTCTCCACTTACTTTAACTGAAGTAGTTCCAAACTCCGCAGGAGGGAATGTAACTGGAAATCCGGCATCGGGAATAGTTACAGCGTCATCTTTCGATTGATTTTGTGTATACGCTAATCTAACAGCATCAATTGTTCCCCAAGCTTTATCCTCAGCTGCACTCTTTCTTGCATCGTTAACCACATTTAAGATGATAGGTGTTGTTATAAGCGCAATAATAGCTAGGATTATGATAACTGCTAATAATTCAATTAACGTAAAACCTTTATTATTTTTTCTCACATATATCACCTCCTTACCCTATTGTTATCATAATACCATAAAATTGTGTTTTTTACAATACATTTAATCTAGATTTAAAAATATTAATTTATATTTTATGAACAAGTCATTTTACTTCCAGCAGTATCAGTGCTACAAACATATTTGCCGAATGTTAAACCTGATGCAGTAATTACCCCAGTATCAGATATAGTAACTGATCCTTTTGATGGTTTTTCACCACTCATTTTAATCGTTTTAGAATCCGCATCACAAGCAGCTGTTGCAGCAGTAGTTCCACTACCTAAACAATTATAAGTTCCAAATGTTGTAACAGATGTCCCACCACTTGAAATCGCAATTGGATTAGCACTAGATTGATTTTGTGTATACGCTAATCTAACAGCATCAATTGTTCCCCAAGCTTTGTCTTCAGCAGCACTTTTTCTTGCATCATTTACAACATTCAAAATAATTGGTGTTGTTATTAATGCAATTATAGCCAAAATAATAATTACAGCTAATAATTCGATTAATGTAAATCCTTTTTGTTTCATTTAAAAATCTTCCTCCCTATCTTTTTACATAATAAATATATCATATATAAAACAAAAAATCAATTAGTTTGTAGAGAGTTATCTTTTTTTGACACTTAGTTTAATTTATTGATAATTAATTCTAACTCTTTTCTTTCTTTAGCTAAATCTTCTTTTTCTTTTTCCACAATATTTTGTGGTGCTTTAGCTACATACCCTGTATTTGCTAATAGTTTTTCACGTCTAGCTATTGATATTTCTAAACGATCTTTTTCTTTATACATGTTTTCTAATTCTGCTGCTTTATTAGCTTCACCGTTATAGTATAATTTTATAGTATCCTCTTGAAAATTAATTTCTATTTCATCTAAATTATCATAATTATCTGTTTCACTTAGTTTAAGTAATCTAGTTAAAATATTTTTATTGGTTTCTAAAATACTATTATTATGAACTAAATAAATATCTTTTACGTTATTTTCTAATTTAATACGACGTACTTTAATGATTAAATCAATTAAATCATCCATATTTTTAGCGTCTTTAAAATTATAATCTTCCGTATATTCTGGATACTTACTTAGCATAATTGATTCTTCAGTATCTGGAAGTTGTGTATATATTTCTTCAGTAACATAAGGCATAAATGGATGCAACATTTTTAAAATTGATTTTAGTACTAATGTTAAAACTGTCTTTGAAGTATTATTCATATTTATTTTTGATAATTCAATATACCAATCACAGAAGTCATTCCAAATAAAATTGTATAGTTCTGAACCAACAATGTTAAATTCATATGTTTCCATATGTTTAGTAACTGTTTTGGTAGTTTCATTTAATTTATTTAAAATCCATTTATCAGAAATTGTTAAGTTTTCTAAAGTATAATTATAATCTTCTAAATTCATTAAAACATATCTTGAAGCATTCCATAATTTGTTGATAAAATTCCAAGTTGATTTAACTTTATCCATATCAAATCTTAAATCAGTACCTAAAGCACATGAAGTCGTTAAATAATATCTTAGTGAATCTGCACCATACTCATCAATAACATCCATAGGATCAATACCATTACCTAATGATTTACTCATTTTCCTACCAATTTTATCACGAACTAATCCATGAATTAAACAGTCTTTAAATGGTCTAGTATTAGTGAATTCTAAACCTTGAAAAACCATTCTATTTACCCAAAATGGAATTAT
>CAZIDO010000041.1:0-9504 GCA_964538005.1 uncultured Muribaculaceae bacterium | reverse complement strand
GTAAGCCAGAAGACGCTATGGAATGGTATGAAAAAATGTGGAAGTATACTGTTGAATTATTTAGAAATCTAGATATTCCAGTAAGAACTTTAGAATGTTGTAGCGGTGATTTAGCTGATTTAAAAGTGAAATCAGTTGATGTTGAGGCATGGAGCCCAAGGCAACAAAAATACTTTGAAGTTGGATCTTGTTCTACTTTGGGAGACGCACAAGCTAGGCGTTTAGGCATTCGTACTAAAGGTGAAACTGGAACTTATTATGTAAGCACTTTAAATAATACTGTTTTAGCATCTACCAGAGCATTGATTGCGTTAATTGAAAACAACTACCAAGAGGATGGAGCCGTTAATATTCCAGTAGCCTTAAGACCATATATGGGTGGCAAAGAAGTAATTAAACCGCAAGTATAATATGAGTATAAAAGATGCAATTATTTTGCACTTTTTCTTTTATAAATCTATGTAAAGTAATAAAAATTATATTTAACAAACCTAATAATATATGATATTATTAAAATAAGGAGGAATATATGAAAAGTGTAGCAATTAAAGGAATTAAGGAATTTGAAATAAAAGAAATACCTGAACCAACTTCAAATGGTAGGGTTATTATTGATATTAAAAAAGCTGGTATCTGTGGTTCGGATATTCATTATTGGGTAGCCGGTGGACCAGTAGGTTTAGTAATGGGACATGAATATTGTGGCGTAGTTACTGACCCAGGGACTAGAGAAGATTTAAAAATAGGTGATAGAGTAACAGCGTTACCTATTTCACCTTGTGGGCATTGTTCAGCATGTAAATCTGGCAACATCCAGTATTGTCCAGAAACGTGGTCAAAAGCGACAGGCCTATCATTAGACAATCCTGGTGCTTTAGCGCCTAAAATGTCAATTAGACCAGACATGGTAATTAAAGTTCCAGATAATATTAGTGATGATGAAGTAGCAATGGTCGAACCAACTGCGGTTGGACTTCATGCTGTTGATTTAGCCAATATTAAAATAGGGGATAAAGTATTAGTAATTGGTGGAGGAATAATTGGTCTTGTATCAGCGATGTTTGCCAAAAAAGCAGGAGCAAGTTATATTGCTATTTCTGAAACAAATGAATCAAGAGGTCAAAAATCAGTTAACTTAGAAGTGGCTGATGAATGGTTTGACGCTAAAAAACCAGAAATGATTCCTAACTTAATAAATGAAACAAATGGAGGATTTGATGTAGTAATTGAATGCTGCGGTAATTCCCCAGCCGTAAGTTCATCTCTAACATTAGTTAGACCAGGTGGAACAGTAGTTTTAGTAGGTGTAGCTATGGAGCCAATTGCTATTCCAACAGTTTTAGCAGTCATGCATGAAGTAACTGTGCAAGGAGCGATTGCCTATACTAAAGAAGAGTTCCAAACATGTATTAATTTAATGGCTAATAAAGAAATAGAAGTTACCAAATTTATTGATGATATTATTGGTTTAGAAGAAGTACAAAAAGCCTATGAAAGATTAACATCTGGTACTGATGATGCAATTAAAATATTAGTGGACCCTAATATGTAAAGTAAATAGAAAAGAGCTTGAAGAATAAGCTTTTTTTGTTATAATTATTATAGGAGTGGGCTATGATTAATGATTATAAAAAAATTATAAAGAGATATTTTGAAGTTGCTAAATTAAAGAAAAAGTATTTTATTTCAATGTTTATTCTTGAATTAATATATAAATTGGTAGCATTACTAATGGTCTTTTTTGCATCCTGGATTGTTAAATATGCAACTGCTGGTGAGATAACGATGACTTGGATTAGTTTAGGACTTTTATTTACAACATTTGTTATTTATACGTTGTTTAACTATTGGAGCTATCGTGTTTATGGTAAAAATATGCATTATACTTTTACGACACTACAAACGTTTTTATTGAATAAAGTAATGGGATCTGATGAATATTTTACGGAACAAGTAAGTAAAGGGAAACTTTTAAATTCAATTATTGAAGATCCAATCGAAGTCGGTGATAATTGCAATCAAATTACTGAACTGTTTACCACAATTATTCAAGTGATTTGTGTAATAATAATTACAGGCTTTTATAATCCTTGGTTTGTATTAATCTTTTTAGCATATATTATTATTCATGTAGTTGTTCGTGATTGGTCGGTTAAAAATTATTTGCGATATTATCGTAAAGAAAAATATCAAACTGATAAATATAGCTCATTACTTTCACAAATGTTATCAGGATTACAAGAAATTAAAACTTTCAATATGTTAGATAAATTAAATAGTAAATTAGCTATTATCCAGCAGCGATTTACAAAGGCATATTCAATAAAAAGAAAATATAAAGTAATTGGGTTTAATGATATTAGGTTAAATACTTATGGATTTAGAATTATCATTTATGCTGTTTTATTAGTAATGATGATAAATGGTGACGCTACTATTGATGTTTTAGTTTTAATAATCGGTTATCATGAGTCATTAGTTATTTATTTAAATAGAGCCTTAGATAGTATGGAATCGTTAAGAGCTACCGATGTATCCGTTGATAGAATTAACAATATTGTTCATTATAAAGAAGGAAAGAAAATATCATATGGGTTAAACAAAAATGATGATATTATTGGCTCAGTAGAATTCAAAAATGTAACGTTTGGCTATAACGATAAAACTATTTTGAAAAATATGAGTTTTAAATTAGAACCACATACGATAACTGCCTTAGTAGGTCCAAGTGGAACTGGAAAAACTTCGATTATTAATTTATTACTAAGATTACATGTCCCCGAAAAAGGAAAAATATTCATAGATGGTATTAACATATTTGATTATAGTGAAAATGTATATTCAACTAATGTGGCAGTAGTAAATCAAAAACCATTTATCTTTAATTTAAGTATCCGTAAAAATCTAAATTTTATTGACAAAAATGTTGATAATCAAATTGCAGCTTGTAAAAGGGTTGGCATTCACGACTTTATTATGAGCTTGCCAAAAGGATATAATACAATTTTAAGAGAAGATGCTGCCAATATATCAGGTGGTCAAAAACAGTTGATTTCTTTAGCTCGCACTTTACTTTCAACCTCTGAAATACTACTTTTTGATGAAGTAACTTCAGCATTAGATCCTGAAACAACTATCCAAATAGAAAAGGTTTTAAAAGAATTAAAACAAGACCATACAATTATTTTAATTACCCATAAACCAGAAACAATGAAACGCGCAGATAGAATAATTGTTATAAATGATGGCCATATTGTTGGTGATGGCAAACACAATGATTTAATTAAAAGTTCTGAAGAGTATAAGTGGTTACAAGCCCGCAAATCAGCTAGTAAATTGGGGGTGTTTAATAATGATTAAGAATATTTATCAAACTTGGAAAAAATATTCAGCTCTTGGTTTAAATAAAGCTAAATATATTGTGCCATTAATTATATCTGCAATTTTGAGGGATACTTTTGTTATGACTTTTCCAATATTTGCTTCATTAATTGTTGACAGTGCAACTAAAGGATTATACTATTTATCTTTTGGTTATTTAGTTGGTTTAGCAATTGTTTATTTATTGAATGTAATTTCTCATCACTGGAACTTTGCAGCTTATACCACGAATGCCAACTATGTTTATAATAAAATTCAAAGAAAAATTGTTAATAAAGTTGCTACTTATGATGAAAACTTTACTAAGTCAATTAAAAAATCAAATGTGATTAATACAACTTCAAATGATATATTTAAATTTAGAACTTTTGTCGATGTCGCCTTTGATATGGCAACGACAATCATATCTTTAGTAATTTCGGTTTTAATTTTATTCTTTGCTAACTTCTATATTGGAATAATTGCTTTAATATTTACTTTACTATATTTTGATTTATTTAACCGCTGTAGGAAGAAAAGAATATATCATTTATTTGGGCAAAGAAAACAGCAGGACAATATAATTGATTTATATGGACAAGTTATCGATGGCCATAAAGAAATACAAGTTTTTAAATTAGAAGACAAAATTAATAACTATTTGGAAATCCATAAACGCAATTGGTCTAAATCGTATTTTTTGAAAAGAAAATACCAAGATGCGATGGGCGGAATACTACCTGCTATTTTATCTCTTGGTAAATACGTAACTTACATTATATTAATTATAGAAATTGCCAAAGGTAAAATGACGATTGCTGAATTAGTTCTTGTTATTGGTTACTTTGAAGCCATAGAGAATCAAAACGATAAATTCTTTAGACTTTATGACCAATATAGTTTAATGGAAGTCAGAATCGATAGAGTAACTAACCTTTTAAATTATTCTAATAATAATATTATAGAATTTGGGAAAAATAGTAAAGATAATATTCGAGGAATTATTGATTTTGAAAAGGTTACTTTTGAATATGAAAAGCAAATGATATTAAAAGATTTTTCTCTTCATATACCAAATAGATCATTAACAGCTATCGTTGGTAAAAGTGGTAGTGGAAAAAGTACGATATTTAGATTACTTTTAAGACTATATAATTTAAATAAAGGTGCAATATTTATTGATGGTGTAGATATTTATGATTACTCAAAAGAAGTTTATTCATCAAATGTATCGATTGCTACGCAAAAACCATTTATATTTAATATGAGTATTAGGGATAATTTAAGCTTAGTTGATTCTAATCAAAAAAATCAAATTAAAGCTTGTAAAAGAGTCGGCATTCATAATTTTATTATGGGGCTACCAAAAGGGTACAATACTTTATTAAAAGAGGATGCAACTGATATATCAGGTGGACAAAAACAATTAATCTCTTTAGCGCGTACTTTACTGGCAAAATCAGAAATACTATTATTTGATGAAATTACTTCAGCTTTAGATCCTAATACATCAAAACAAATATCAAACGTATTAAAAGATTTGAAAAAAGATCACACAGTAATTATTATTACGCATTCACCTACTTTAATGAGAATTGCTGATAATATAGTAGTTATTAATAAAGGTAAAATAGTGGGTGAAGGAACACATCGCCAACTTCTAAATAACGAATATTATGTGAAATTACAAAAATAGACTAATATTGTCTATTTTTTTGTTATAATGTTATATATAAGTTATTTTAAAAGGATGTGAAGAAATGAATTTTGATGCTCTTAAAAAAGTATTATTTGGAATAATTGGACTTGTAATAGTGATTGGCTTAGTAATTATGTTTTTCTATGTTTTCGTCTTTATTGCGGCTGTTCTATTAGTTGGTGGATTAGTTTATTATATATATTATAAATTCTTTAAAAAGAAACCTAAACCAGATGGACCTGTAATCATTGATATGAAAGATTGATTATTCAGTCTTTTTTCTTCTAAAGACTGCAAAAATGTTGTATAATGGTTAAGCAAGCAATAATTACATGTCGAATTTTATCGACATTTGGTTGACTAATGTTTGACAGAAGGGGTTGTGTATTAAATGTTTATCTTCGATAAATGTTACCAATGAGTCTTTAAATAGGAGGGTTATATATGCCGGAATTACCAGAAGTAGAAACAGTTAAAAACACTTTAAAAAAACAAGTACTAAATAAAAGAATAATGTTGTCTGACATCTATTGGGACAATATTATTGCTTTTCCAGAAGTAACAGAATTTAAAGAAAAAATCAAAAACCAAAATATTAACGATATTTTAAGAAGAGGAAAATGGTTAATGTTTGAACTTGATGACTATTTTTTACTGTCTCATTTAAGAATGGAAGGTAAGTATTTTATTAGAACCAAAGATGATGAAGTGATTAAACATGAGCATGTTGTTTTTAGATTTGAAGATGATAGTGAGTTACGTTATCACGATACTCGAAAATTCGGGAAAATGTATTTAGTGGATAAAACCAATGTATATGATTCAAAACCATTAAAAGACTTAGGTAAGGAGCCTTGGGATGAAAGTTTAGATATGGAATACTTAAAAAATAAATATAACAGTAAACCAATTAAACTACAGTTGTTAGATCAAAGTATTATTGTTGGTATTGGAAATATTTACGCTGATGAAATATTATTCTTGTGCAAATTAAATCCGATAATTCCAGGTGATAAACTTACCACCAATGATTTAAATAATATTATAAAATACACAAAACAAACTTTAGAAAAAGCTATTGAACTAGGCGGAACTACCGTTAAAAGCTATACCTCAAGTGAAGGTGTTCATGGCCGTTTCCAAAATGAATTATTAGTTCATACCAAAAAAGAATGTCCAGCTTGTAAAAACGAAATAATTAAAACAGTAGTAGGCGGTAGAGGTACTTATTATTGTCCAAAATGTCAGGAGGAAAGAAATGAAAAAAACTAAAATAATTTGTTCGATTGGACCAAGTAGTTCCAATTACGAAACAATGAAAGCAATGATTTTAAATGGGATGAATGTTGCGCGTATTAACTTTTCCCATTCAACTAGAGAAGAAAGTGAAGAAGCGATTAGCTTAGTTACAAAATTAAATAAAGATTTAAATACTCATGTTGGTATTTTGTTTGATACCAAAGGACCAGATTTCCGTACTGGTTTAGTAGAAAATGGAGAATTAGAATTAGTCGATAATGAAATTATTAAAATAGTTAAAGATGATGTTGTAGGTAATAAAGAAAGAATTACTGTTAACTATAAAGATGCTTTAGATTTTATAAAAATAGGTGATGATGTTTTACTAGAAGATGGTTTAATGCGTTTAAATGTTATTTCCAAAGATGATGAAGGTTTGACTTGTAAAATAGTGGCTGGTGGTATTTTAGGAAATCGAAAAGGTATTAATGTTCCAGGCACCGACTTAAATTTAGAGTTTATTAGTAAAACTGATAAAGAAGATATTATGTATGCCATCGAACAAGGTGGAGACTTTTTAGCTTTATCATTTGTTAATAGCAAAGAAGATATTATGGCCGTTAGAGAAATTTTAAAAGAGCATAATAGTGATATGCAAATAATATCTAAAATTGAAAGTAGATCTAGTGTTACTAATATTGATGAAATAATTAAAGCTAGTGACGCTATAATGGTGGCTCGTGGAGATTTAGGCGTTGAAATATCGATGGCTAGATTACCAATTTTACAAAAAGATATAATTGAAAAATGTCGTAAACGTGGTCGAACTTGTATTGTCGCTACCGAAATGTTAGCATCAATGTACACAAGCTCAAGACCAACAAGGGCTGAAATATCTGATGTTGCCAATGCAGTATTAGATGGAACTGATGCGGTGATGTTATCAGGTGAAACTACTGTAGGTAAATACCCAGATCTAGCAGTTAAATTTATGGCTGAAGCTTGTGAAAGCGCTGAAAATTATTACAATTATGCTAATCAAGGATTCTACACTAAAGAAAATAGTATTCCAAGTACAATTGCCCAAAATGTTGTTGACAGTGCTAACCATTTAGAAGTTAAAGTGGTAGTGGCTGCTACAACTAGTGGCTATACAGCTAAACTAATAAGTACTTTAAAGCCGAAGTCATTTATTTTAGCAACATGTATGAGCGATAAAGTAGCTCGTTCTTTAGCACTTAACTATGCTGTATACCCAGTGATGGTTGATGCTTATAACAGTATGGAAGAAATAGTAGAATGTGGCAAAGAAAAAGCTATGGATTTTATGGATTTAAAATCGGGGGATATTATCATAATAACTGGTGGGTTCCCAAGGTTCCAAACTAAGAAAACAACTAACTTCTTAAAAATAGAACAAATATAAAAAAGATAAAGTTATTTAATAATGGGTTTATGTTTATATTCCATTAACGTTAAATTTACTTTATCTTTTTCATTTATATAATATATATAACTAACTTTCATTTCTAGTTCTAACATTTTATATTTATTAGAATAACTAGTAATAATAGGGAGCGTAGTTATTTTTTTAATGTCTTTTAAGTATTTCTGTCCTTTTTTATTAAATCCAAGTACTCGAACATACTCAGGATCAACCATTTTAGAGTTTTCTTCCTTGGTTAAACCACACAATATATGGGTAAACATTCTATTTAATTTGTTATAAGTGTAACGTTTAGTTTTAACTTTCATAATTAATTCTTCTAAAGAATTGACTTCAAAAATATACTTTTTAATTCTATTTTCAATACCTTCGTCAACGTTTAAATAAATACTCAAATTATTTAATTCACTAATTATTTTATATTTTAAAGTTTCAAAATATTGTTCATTAAAATGTATTGTGCCCTTAAGTTTATTAAAAGTTTCTATAGGAACATATTTTTTAACATCTTGATTATTTTTTAAAGCCTCCCTAATACTAGAAGCACTTACGACGTTACTGTTTAAATCTTTACTGTGGAAATCATTAGTCCTTTTTATCGTAATAGGTTTAATATTGGTTCCTTGAAGCTCTTTAACATAGCTAAGGCCTAGCAAATCATTTGGACTTTCAATTTTTATTTTTGTTAAGTCATAAGTAGCTTTAGCTAAACTTGTAGGATAATTAATACCTTCATCTAAATAATTTTTAACTTTTTGATTAAATTCTTTTGTTGTTTGGGCTTTAGCAATCTCGTCTAATTCTAAAGGAGTTAAGTTTTCAGCACCAAAAACAATTGTATCAACATTTAAGTTTCTCAATAAAGTGATTGCTCCATGTGCAAATTTATCAGCGGATGATGTACTAAAAACAAAAGGAAGTTCAACTACTAAATCAACATAATTTAAAGCTATTTCAGTTTTATTCCATTTATCAATAACGCTGACATCACCCCTTTGAGTGTAGTTGCCACTCATTACTAAAACAATTGTACTCTCAGGAAATAACTCTTTTATTTTATTTATATGATATATATGCCCATTATGAAACGGGTTATATTCACATATGATACCAATACTTTTCATAAAATCACCTGACAATATTATAGACTATCTAGAGTAATTAAACAAGTAAAAAGAAGACTACGCTTCTTCTACTTCTAAATATAAAACAGTTTGATAACTGTGATTCAAAATATTTTCTAAATCACTAGTTTTAATTTGTGCGGACATATCAGGCACCCCAACTGAACAAATGAATTGGTCATATTTTAAAACTATTTTATCTAAAATGACAGTATCAATAATATTGTTATCATAACCAAAAGCAGGCAGACTACCAGGCACACAGCATAAAACTTCAATCATTTCTTCGGTGTTAACAATATTTACTTTTTCGCCTAATAAAATTTTTATTCTTTTTGAATTTAGTCTTTTATCTTCTCCGGTTATATAAATGTAGTATTTACCAGATTTGCCTTTAATAAATAAACTTTTAGTTTCTTTACCAGTCCAACCTAACGCTTCATCAACTTTGGCAGCTATTTCAAAATTTAAAATAGGTTCATGTTCTGCAATTTTGCAGTCAATGTTTAATTCCTTTAAAGTATTTAAAACATTTTGTTTTAATTGTTCTTTATCCACCATATCACCAATTACATTATAGCACGTATAATGTTGAACATAAAGATTTGAGATTACAAAATTTGAAATTTTTATGT
>CAZIDO010000040.1:0-9653 GCA_964538005.1 uncultured Muribaculaceae bacterium | reverse complement strand
TGTGTAAATAGCCCTTGTTTTGCAAGGGTTTTTGTATGCGACAAATGCTTGTTAATTCTAAATTTATCTTCGGTTTAAATCCTTTTTGTCTTAATTCTTTCACTGCTTGATAACCTTTTAGTACCCTTGCTCTGCCAAATATGTTGTTTTCTATCTTGTAAAATCATATTTCCTTCTAAAAGTTATTAATTTATCTCATCAAAATCATATTATAAATATTAAATTTTTTCAATATTATATTTATATTATTAAAAAAATGACATTCTAAGATTTGTCAAGTATAAATTTTTATGATATATTAAACATACTGAAAAGACACGAAATTTGTTAGTTTTAAAAATTTAACAAATAATGTGTGAATTTAGTATATAATATTAATGTAGTTATGTACGATAACTATGAATAATCTAATTGCTTACATAAAGCAAAAATTTGACGTAATAGTTTCGTGGTGGAATCTATCGTCGCAACGTAATGATGTTTACCTTCATTACGTTTTTTTCTGTAATAAATTTCTATATCATTTTCCACATGACATAATGATGAAAGTCTAATTATGTTTAAAATAGATACAAATAAAATTTTTCTCATATATTTATTCCCTAATTTAGAGATAGGACCTTTAATGTTAATCGACTTACCATCTTGCTTAATAGAAGGGGCAAGACCACAATAAGTGGTTAACTGTTTAATGTTATTAAACCTGTTTATATCACCAAGTTCAGCAATAATTAAAGAAGTAGTAAAATCTCCAATTCCAAATATAGAATTAATTTTGTTAAAATATTTAGACTTTTTACCATAGTCAATTAATTTTGATTTTATATTACTAATTTCTTTTCCATAAATATTAATTAATTTAGCTGTTTGAGATAAATTAGAAACTAATTCATCACCTTTAGAAACCGAAGGATAAGACTTGGAAGCAAATTCTTTAATCTTGATAGGTTTGGCTTTCCAACGACCAAAGTTATGTTTTTTAAAGAAATTTTGTAAACAATCAATTCTAGTATTAGAAATAATATCCGCATGAGGATATGTACTAATAAAATCAAGGGAGATTTCACTATAGATAGACGTTCCTTTAAAGATGATTTCATATTCAGGGAAACAAAGGTAAACTAAATTTTTATATCTATTCTTTAAATTAGTTGATAACTCACTTAAAGCAAAATACTGTCTAGATAAAGCATTCATATTTAAATATAGATTATCAGGTTTGATATACTGTTTAAAATCAGTTGTAAAAAACAATTCAGCAAGAGATAAACAATCTAACTTATCAGTTTTAGTTTTCCTTAAATTGCGTCTATACATTTTAGAATATAGAGCATTAATAGTATATACTTTATAATTGTTTTCTAAAAAATATCTTTCAACAGGTTTATGATAAATCCCAGTAGATTCCATTATTACAGAAACAATACCTAAATTTAATTTTGAAATAGATTGATTCAGTTTGTCGAAATCAATTTTTGAATGATTGATTTCATATGGTTCAATTAAAACCACACCACAATTAGTAATTAAAGAAACCATACTTTTACCTTTAGCTACGTCAATAGCTAAAACATATTGCATAAAGCACATCCTTTCCTGCGATTGGACTCTTTTAACTTCAAATTTTCTCATCACGCATGTTATATAGGACAATACAAAAAAGTAACTCCTAACATTCTTAAACTAGAAAAATAAAAAGAAAGAGCTAGGCCGTCAAACTTATGGATCTAAAACCCCTGATATAATCTGCCTAAACTCAATCGCCGACTATCCATACATTTATAAATGTATGGATAATATTATATAGTAAATTTTTTCAATATTATATTTATATTATTAAAAAAATGGTATAATTAATTTATGGTGATAATATGATTGAAATTAAAAGCATAATATTTAATAATGGTCAAAAAGGAAAAGTTTTTTTTATTGATTCAAATCCTAATCTCGGTTTTAATAATCCTTACACCATTTTTCTTCCTGAACAATTAAAAAGTATGAACCTCTTAGTTAATCCAATTAACACTGGAAAATATGTTAAAAAATTAGAAGATGCTAAAGAACAAAACTTGATTAAAGCATCTTCAAAATGCTTTAGTAAAGCAATTGCTTGTGACTTAGGTATGCCTCTACTAACACCATTGTTTCCTAGAATTAGTGGTTATTATTCACATATGCTAACTAGCTCAGTATTTCATAATAATGTAGATATATTACGTTACATGAATTCAAGACGGAAAATAGAAGAACAACTTTCAGAAGAAGAAATATTAGAAATTCAAAGCATCTGTTTAAATATACCCGAACAATTAGTTCATATAATCGATGACGCTAAAAAAGTATTAAAAGAATGGGGTATTAATGTTTCTGAGAAAGTTATTATGGAGGGATATTCAGCCGCAGGTAAGTTTGTAACCAGTTTTACAGCACTCTATCCTGAGCGTGTTAAAGCCTGTGTTAGTGGTGGAGATTGCGGATTAGGTATATTACCAACTAAAGTACTAAATGGTACTTCCCTAAATTATCCACTTGGCATAGCAGATATCCCTAATTTTAATTTAGCGGAGTTCTTAAAAATTCCACAATTAGTTTATATTGGCGATCAAGACTATAATGACCCTGCTGAAGTGAAATGTAATTACTTAACTGACGAAGATGGTAATTATATTAAAGATAGCGATGGATACCACATACCTATAACCGATGAATATGGGAAAATCGTACCTATATTGAATTCGAATGGTGAAATTCAAGCTCAATATATAGATTGCTATACTGATGATGAGGTTCAACTTATTCATAGTTTGTTAGGATCTGATCCCCAAGAACGCTTCGATAATCAAGAAAAACTTTATCAAAAATATGGCGTTAATGCTACATTCAAAAAATTACCGGGAACACATAAAACAATATTTAGAAATTGCAATGAGAGCTATAATCTAAATCCCAAATACATAGTTGAAGATTTTATTACTTCGATTTTAGAACAGATAATGAATTAAAAAGTCATATATAAAAACAATGAAAATTTTATTTCGTTGTTTTTTAGTTTAAATCAATAATTTCTAAATCATTAGGTATAATTATATTTCCTTTTAAATTTTCCTGGCCTTCTTTTGTATATAAAATTTTTCTTTCGTCGCCATGTGTTTCTTCAGTATGATGCAAAATAAGATTCTTAACTTTTAAATCTTTCATAACCATACTTACACTTTTGACAGTTGAATGTTTTTTTCATATGTTTTAAATTTACTTTCTGCTGAAGCTAAACAAAAAGCTTCATGCATGACATAATCAGCGCCTAGCACTCTATCGTATAAAGTGGGATTTAAAGTTTCATCACCTAAGAAAAATAGAGTTTTATTATTTCAAACAGCTCGAAATTCAAATTGCTTAGTTCCTTTAGCGTTTATATCAAAAAAAGTATATTCGATTCCATTTATAATTGCTTTATCGTTATCATTAAGAATATGAAAATTTATAACGTTTAAGAAAGCTTTAATTACTTTTGCTGAAAGTAATTGGTTTGAAACCACTATAATAGCATTATAAACTACGTCATTACAATATATATGAATTGTTTCTTTCACTTTACCATGTATTGAATATACACCGATTTTTTTCAACATCCATATAAGGCCCAATAAATGATCACAATGACTGTGTGAACTAAATATATTTTTTATATTTGTTAATTCTAGGTTAAAATTATTAAGTCGTTTTATTTTTTGATTACTTCCTCAACTATCAATCAAAAAATGACCTTCAGTACTCTCAACTAAGAAACAAGTATTGTATAAATCGATGGTTCCTCCGTTTCCAGTACCTAACGTAATTATTTTTTCCAGAAGCGACTCCAATTTAAAAGTGATTTTTTAGTTTGTTTTACCATTAAAAACACCTCCAAAGTCCTTTATAAATAAATTGTATCACATTTCCATGTTTTTTTATTTAGTATGTACTTTAAAGGTATTATAATCAATTATAGGTAACTTCTTATATATTATTAATTAATGGTATTAATTCTTTTACAAAGAGATCTTCATAATTATGATATGAATCTCTTTTTTTATTTGTTTCTTTTATAATTTCCCTTATGTGATTAAATCCAATTGCTTCAAACCAATCAATCAGCCCTTCGGCATCTTTAAAATTTCCGGCTAAGATTAAGGAATTTGCTCTTACAAAATATTCATAAAGCATTGTTCTGGATTTTTGGTAACAGTTTGGCAATCCGTGTTTTATAGAATCTTCCAATAACATTTCAATATTTGTAAATAAATTATAATATTTATCAACTAATGGATTAACTCTAGGGTGGGAAAACTCATGAAACATCGTTACCAGATATGTTCCTGGATAATAGTATTTACCGTTATCCCCTTTTTTCAAGCCATGAATACTGTATATAGTATTATTTTTTCTGTAGGAAAAACCACCATTTATTAGGGGAGTAAAAACTTCGAAACAATTAAATTTGTTTTCTAAATTATAAAAATTGTCTATTTTTTCTAAACAAATATCATTTTCAAAATTAGTAGCATCTTCTATCATTTTTATAAATTCTTGTTTATAACTATCGAAAAAGGCATGATAATTAATTGTAATTACTAAATCTTGAATTAAACATGCAAAATCAGAAATATCACCATAAACAAATCGATTTTTTAAATTATAGTCATCATTTATGACTTTCTCATTTAAACTAAAATCATCATTAAATGCAAAAGCAACATATGAAATTTCACCAATGTCTTTAACTAATCCGTTTTTTATATAGGCATATAATTTAGGACGCTTTTCCAAGTTGATTAATTTACATAGGGCATTTACATATGGAATATCTGGACTTTCTACCCAGTCATAATCTTTATTTTGTTCAATTCTAATAAAAGCAGAAAACAATCCATTTATCAGTTCATATCTTTTATCAACAATAAACGTTAGTCCTTTTTTGTTAATATTCATATAGGTATTCCTTTCACTTGTAAGAATTATTTTAATATATTCTAAAGCTTATCTATGTTCTCAAGAAATATATTTAAACGCTTATACAATTCATACATTTTCAGTTTTTTATTTTCGTACTATTTTAATTCCTCTTCATTATAATTTTTTCTTTCAATTTTCCATATTGTTACAACTCTTTTTGTTACCCTCATTATTTATTAATTTCAAAGCTATAGGGTTTGAATTCAAAATCAAACCCTATATAAGTATGTGTTTGATAATTAAGATACTCTTCAATATCTTCTCTTGCTTGTTTTGAAACCTTATCAATACGATATATCCCATTTTCAGTTTTAACTAAAGGAACAATGTATCTTTTTTTACCTTTCACTGAGATACAGTATTTATCATCAACTGGTGTTTCTCTACCATAAACTGTAGTAGCATTTTGAAATTTAATAAAAGCATTTTTAATATATATATCTTCACAATTTAGTATTTTATCAATAACTTCTTGTTCTGATAACGTATATAAGTCATCAATACTTAAATAACCTCTAACATTCATTGATTTAACAATGTCTGCTAAAAACTGCATAACCGCTCTATCTCTATCGCTTATCCATTCAGGCCACAGCTTACAAATAATATGAATATATTCTTCACATATTTTTTCATCATTAAATCCTAATTCGTCAATTCCGTCTTCATTTTTTAAAATAGTAACATGATTATAAACTTCTTTGATTTGTGATAAAGACCAAATTCTAAAAAAGTTCAAACCACAAGTAAATGTATATTCAAATCGGTCAGCACTTAATTTAGGAGTATCGTTATCAGCAATCGGATAAATCTTATAATCGGCAACTTCTTCTGCTGTAATATTATCTCGATTTAATAAATGCGTAATTTCTTTTGAATTTCTGATAATCTCTTCCGTTCTTTCTTCGGTAGATTCCTGATTCTCGGAATCGCCATGCATAAAATCGATACAATGCTTGAAAACTGGGGTTGCTATATCATGGAAAAGGCCGGCTAAAGTCTGTTTTTTATTTTTAGTAAAATGCCAGATTATTAAAGCAACTCCAACACTATGATCCAAATTAGAATACCAATTTATTTGAAAAACCTTAGTATAATCACTTCCACAATTCATGCTTATTTTACCAATTCTTTGCAAAGGTGGCGTTTCAATATAATCCTCTAACCAATCAGGAAAATCTGGTTCTAATATTTTAAAATATTGTTTTGTTTCTTCATTTAAATTATCCAAGTAATTACTCATTGGACTATCACCTGCTAACTTATTTAATTATACACCAAAAAGTTTGATATTAAAAGTTATTAACTTCTCCTTTATATGACTTACAAAATAATTATTTCAAATCATAAATTGTCATAGGCGAGTTTATTCTTAATCAAAATGTTACTTTTATTGGCGGAGAGCCATTAATGGAAGCGCGGAACAAACTTTGTAACTTTTAGATTTACTATTGTTCAAACAATATAAAACCATGACGATAAAATCATGGCATTTTAATTTCTATTTTTTTAACTATTTTTTTTACAACATCTTCTTCAAATGGTGAATCTAAATTAGCTTGTTCTAGACTTTCTCTAAACGAATATGATCCACCCAGTTTACAAAAATCAATATATTTATCCCAAGTCCCTTCAGGATTCTCTATGCTATTACTATAAAATTGTAATGCGACAACATTAGCCAAAGCATAATCAATATAGTAAAAAGGGTCTGTAAATATATGAGACTGTTTTTGCCAAGTATTACCACTTTCAAGGTAATCATTATCAGCAAAGTTTGACCACGGCATGTATTTTTTTTCTAAATCATGCCACCTAGCTTTTCTTTCTTGGCTAGTCAAGTTTGGTTCATCATAAATAACATGTTGAAATTCATCAACCAAACACATATAGCAAGTATCATGAAGTAATCCATACATTTTAGCAAATTCAAATTTATCCTTATCTTTACCAAAAAAGCTTTCCATATATGGTAATGTTAATAATTCCATAGCCGTAGAATGAATTTCACATTCATCAAAACTTGGCCACCAATTTTCATAGTATTTCAAATTGTAGCTTGAATATAGTTGAAACGCATGACCAAATTCATGGGTTAACGATTTAACACATTGCATTGAATGACTAAAGCTCGAGATAAAAACAGGAACTTCGTAAATTGGTATAAAAGTGGTAATCCCACCTGCACTTTTACCTGGACGGCTTTCAACATCCATTAGTCCTTCCGACCTCATTTTATTAAATAAACTATACATTTCTGAATTAATATTTTCATACATCTCAGCAGCTTGATCCAAAACCCATTCAGTATTTCCTTTTGGAATTGGATTTCCATCTTTAAATAAAATTGGCTCATCATAATATCTTAGTTCGTCTAAACCTAATTCAACTTTTTGTTGTTCTTTCATTTCCATAACCATTGGAACAAGATATTTAACTACATTGTTTCTAAAATTTTCAACATCAGTAACGCCGTAATCTAATCTTTTCATCTTAATATACCCCACTTTGGTATAACTATCAAATCCCATTTTATGGGCGATATCAGTTCTAACTTTAATTAAATCATCTAATAATTTATCAATGTCAGCTTCAACGTTTCTAAAATATGTGAACCTGGCATTACTAGCTTCAATTCGAACATCCCGATTACCAGAAACTAAATACTGCATTAATTTACTCAAACGCATTTCTTCACCATTATAGTTTACTTTTGCTGAAGCAATAAGCTTACTATATGATCGTGATAGCTTCCTCTCTTGTTCCATATCTAAAACAGCATCTTCATTAAGTAATTGTACTTCGCACTCGGCTATTTGAAAAACTTTAGTTCCAATTATCTGAGCAATTTCTTCTTTGAAAGGCGAGCTATTTAAAGCTTGATAATATTTAAGTTTATAATTATCAATAATTGGGTCATTTTTAGCAAAGAAGTTTTCTTGCTCATTCCAATATTCACTATTGACATCTAATAAATAATTTATATAGCTAAGCCAATACATCGAAAAAAAGTTATCTCTAATTTGATTGATTTTTTCAATTGTTTCTAATTGCTGAGAAACATCGGTAGATGTACGAAAACTGTTCAATAACTCATCATATTCTTTTGTAATTTGTTCCATATTAGGTTGTTCATATTTTAAATTCATTTTTATTCACCTATAATTATTATACATTCGTTTTATTATTTTGCCAAGTAAAAAGTAGGTTTCCCCTACTTTATACATGTTCTATATTTGTATACTCAGCTATATCTCTACTAGTTGTCACAATATCATCGTTATTTAATTGATGAATATCGTTATTACCTGTAATACGTGCGAAAGTTTTTAATTCTTCATTAACAACTGTTAAATAATTTTCTAAACGTTTAGCACTATGCTCTATATTCAATCTTGAACGTAAATCATCTTTTTGTGTGGCAACTCCAACTGGGCACATGCCACTATCACAAATACGATATTGTTGACAAGCAATAGCCATCATAGCAGCCGTTGCTATAGCAATTGCATCCGCTCCCATGGCTATTGCTTTAGCAAAATCAGATGAAGTCCTTAAACCTCCAGTGATAATTACATTAATATTTTTATTATGTTCTTTTAAATATTTTTTAGCGCGGTATAAGGCATAAACAGTTGGAACAGAAGTCGAATTTTTAATAACTTCTGGACTAGCTCCGGTTGCGCCTCCTCTGCCGTCAATCGTAATAAAATCAGGTTCGGCATAACAAATTACTTCTAAGTCTTTTTCAATATGACCAGCAGCTATTTTAATACCAATTGGACGGCCTTCAGATTTTTGACGTAATTCGTTTACTAAAGATTTTAAATCATCTTTAGTTTTTATTTCTTCAAATTTAGAAGGACTGATAATATCTTTACCAATTTCTTTACCACGAACTTTTGCAATATATTCCGTTACTTTTTCACCTGGTAACATTCCACCCATTCCAGGTTTCGTACCTTGCCCAATTTTAATTTCAATCGCGTCTACTTTTTTTAAGTTTTCATCATTAACACTATATTTATTTGGAACATATTCAAAAATATATTTATAAGCATTATCAAATTCTTCGGGTAAAATTCCACCTTCTCCACTACCTATAGCAGTTTTAACTTTACTACTACCAAGTGCTAAAGCAGCTTTTGCTTCTTTTGATAATGCCCCAAAAGACATATGAGAAATAATAATTGGCGTATCTATCACCATTGGTTTTTTAGCTGACGCCCCAATGATTGTTTTTAAACTCACTTCTTCATCTTCAAATAATGGCATTGGATCCAACTGACCACCTAAAATTAAAATATCTTTAAAATTAGCCATAGGTAATTTAGTCCCCATGGCTGAAATTATTGATTTGCCAGTTGAAGCCATTTTGTGGATATTTTTCATATCGGCTTCTACTTCATCATTGTCTCTTTCATATTCTTTTAAATAATTCTCTAATTTTGTTTCTGGCTGTTTTACTTCTTTAACTTCACCGTCATTTATTTTTTCAAACAAGAATTTAGGAGCCCCACATTTAGGGCATTTCCAATCACTAGGTAAATCAGCAAATTTTATGGTTTCAATGCTTTCATCATAAATTTCGCCACATAATTTACACTTGTATTTACTCATTAATAATTTTCCGCTCTTAATTCAAAATAAGCTTTTGGATG
>CAZIDO010000039.1:0-9683 GCA_964538005.1 uncultured Muribaculaceae bacterium | reverse complement strand
AGTGTTAACTAACTAATCAACAATTAAAATAAAAAATCTGTGGTTTGAGCCTCCTAGAACAGTCAGAACTGTACAAAAATAGGAACAAATCCACAGTGTGAGAGTTATTATAACATAACTCTAAAAAATATTATAGAAAGGAATCAATCTGTGGGTTAATCCCTTAAGATTGATTATACAAGGAAAGAATGGAAACAAAAATTTTTTTATTAGCCGGTAAAGCTCGTTCAGGTAAAGATGCTGTTGGCAAAATTATTCAAGATTATTATGAAAAAGAAAATAAAAAAGTTGTAAAATTTGGTTTTGGTGACTATATAAAATGGTATGCTATGAAAATAACTGATTGGAATGGAAAAGACACAACAAAACCAAGAGAATTATTACAAACTTTAGGAACTGATATTGTCAGAAATCAAATTGATAAAGATTTCTTTATTAGACGTATTTGTGAAGATATCATGGTTTATAAATATTACTTTGATGTTATCATTATTACGGGAGCGAGATTTCCTAATGAGTTGGATATTCCAAAAGAAAAATTTGACGATACCTATATCATTAAAATGGAACGACCAAACTTCGTAAACGAATTAACCGATAATCAAAAGGAGCATTCAACTGAAACAGCCTTAGAAAATTATAAGAGCTACGATTACTTAATTGAAAATAATGAAGATATGGAAGAATTAAAACACAAAGTAACAAAAGTATTGGAGGAAATAAATAATGAATATTAAAGATAAGTATATAGCTTTTTTTGAAAGTAAAGGGCATAAATATATTCCAAGTGCCCCAATAATTCCTGAAAATGATCCAACTAGTTTATTTACAACCGCTGGTATGCAACCATTAGTGCCATACTTAATGGGAGAAACTCATCCAGAAGGAACAAGATTAGTTGATGTTCAAAAATGCGTTAGAACTAACGATTTAGAAGAAATAGGGGATACTACCCATCATACCTTCTTTGAAATGTTAGGTAATTGGTCGTTAGGAGACTATTTTAAAGAAGAATCTATTACATGGAGTTTTGAATTTTTAACACAAACATTAAATATTCCTTTAGATAAATTAGCAGTTACAGTTTTCAAAGGTGAAGGCAATGTCCCAAGAGATGATGAATCAGCAGACATATGGAAAAGCTTAGGTGTTAAAGAAGAAAGAATTAGCTATTTAGGAACTGACGATAACTTTTGGACTGTTGGTGGAAGTGGACCTTGTGGACCAGATACTGAAATCTTTTATTGGCGCAGCAATGACCCAGTTCCAGAAAAACACGACCCAGAAGATGAAAGATGGGTAGAAATTTGGAATAACGTTTTCATGCAATACTACATGGATGAAAAAGGCAATGTCACTGAATTATCACAAAAAAACGTTGATACAGGAATGGGCGTTGAAAGAATTACCGCTGTTATCGAAGATAGAGATGATAATTATAAAACCTCGGTTTGGTTACCAGTTATTAATAAATTAGAAGAAATAACTAATAAGAGCTATGATGAGAATACAAAAGCCATGAGAATTATTGCTGACCATATAAGAGCAGTTGTTATGATTACTGGTGATGAGGCTCAAATAAAACCTTCTAATACAGACCAAGGTTATATTTTAAGAAGAATAATTAGAAGAATGATTAGATATGCTAAAAAATTAGATATTGATATCAATAGTAATTGGGATCAGGAATTAGCAAATTTAATTATTAATGATTATTCAAAATATTATAGTGAGTTAGAAAAAAATAAAGAGACTATTTTAGAAGTACTAACAAACGAAAAAACAAAATTCAATCGTACCTTAGAAAAAGGTTTACGAGAATTCGAAAAACTAACTAGTAATTTAAACGGTAATATAATTAATAAAGATTTAGCGTTTAAATTATATGATACTTATGGTTTTCCAATTGAATTAACTGAAGAACTTGCTGAAGAACAAAATATAAAAGTGGATACCGAAGGTTTTAAAGAAAAGTTTAAAGAACATCAAGAAAAATCAAGAACAGCATCAGCTGGTAAATTCAAAGGTGGATTATCAGGTGATGGGGTAATGGAAACTAAATACCATACAACAACCCATTTATTAAATGCTGCTTTAAAACAAGTGGTAGGGGAAGACGTTCATCAAATGGGTAGTAATATAACTAGTGAAAGATTACGTTTTGACTTTTCATGTAATCATAAATTAACTGATGAGGAAAAACAGAAAGTTGAAGAATTAGTTAATACATGGATAAAAGAAGGCATAGAAGTTACCCATGAACAAATGAGTAAAGAAGAAGCTTTAAATTCTGGTGCAGAATGCATGTTTATTGAAAAATATCCAGATATTGTAACCGTTTATTCAATCGGCAGTATTTCCAAAGAATTATGTGGTGGACCACATATAAATAATACTAATGAACTAGGACACTTCAAAATTAAAAAAGAAGAAGCTAGCAGTGCTGGTGTAAGAAGAATAAAAGCAGTGTTGCAATAAGAAAAGCATCTAACAATAAAATGCTTTTTTCTTTTATTTTTAAGTATACTTAATTTTTAAACTCATATTTTTAAATAGAGGTGGACTATGAAAAAACTATTAGTACTTATAATGTTATGTACATTATTATTACCAATCAATGTTGTGAAAGCAGATGAACTTAAATTAGCTGAAAGTGCGAAAGCAGCTTATTTAATTGAAGCTAGTACCGGAAAAGTGTTATATGAAAAAAACGCTGATGAGAAATTAGTACCAGCTAGTATGACTAAAATGATGAGTATGCTTTTAATTATGGAAAGCATTGAAAATGGTATTTTAAAATGGGATCAAAAAATAACTGTCAGTGAGCATGCTTCAAGTATGGGTGGGAGTCAAATACTTTTAGAAACTGGCGAAAAAATGACAGTTCAAGATTTATTTAAAGGAGTTGCTATTGCTAGTGGTAACGATGCAGTTGTTGCTTTAGGGGAAGCAATCGCTGGTAGTGAAGCTGGATTTGTCGATATGATGAATAAAAGAGCTAAAGAATTAGGACTTAAAAATACTAATTTTAAAACTCCTCATGGATTAGATGCTGCTAATCATTATTCTAGTGCTAGGGATATGGGAATTATTGCAAAAAACCTAGTAAAACATGAAAAGGTATTGGAATTTACTTCAGTCTATGAAGATTATTTAAGAGAAAATACTGATAAAAAGATATGGTTAGTAAATACCAACAAACTAGTTAGATTTTATGATGGCGTTGATGGTTTAAAGACCGGATATACTAAAGATGCAGGTTATTGTTTAACGGCTACAGCTAAAAAAGAAGGTATGAGAATTATTGCGGTTGTTATGGGGGAACCTGATAGTAAAACAAGGAACAAAGAAGTAAGTGAAATGTTAGATTATTCATTTGCTCAATATAAAATCGATAATTTACTTTCAAGTAATCCGTCATTAGGTAAATATATGGTTGATAAAGCTACTCAAAAATATGTTAAAGTAGTACCTAAAGATGAGGCAACAATTTTACGTAAAAAAGGTGAGAAATCAGGTAATGCTACTTATGAAGTAAAACTTAATGATTTAAAAGCACCTATTAAAAAAGGTGACACGGTTGGTAAACTTAAAATAAAAGAAAATGGTAAGGTTTTAAGGAGCATAAATTTAACTACTGACCAAGACATTAAAAAAGCTAATTTAGGTCAATTATATTTACGTTATTTAAAAGATATCTTTACGGGAGATATAACGGGATAGAAACTTTATTATTAAAGTTTTTTTATCGCTACCTTTATCTCTACTTTTATTGCTACTTTTAAATCAAGGCAAAGTGAATGTGGAAAAAAATTAGAAAGTTTATAAAGCTAATATACTAATTCCTATTGTTTTTAACCGTTTTACTTGCCCACATACCTTAAAATATGGTATGATTATATTAATATTTGTGAAGGAGGGATGGTTATGGAAAAATATGTACCGGATATATATCAAAAAAGCATTTACACCGTTGACTATTCAAAACTACTTAGCCGTGGTATAAAATGTTTATTATTTGATTTAGACAATACCTTAGTCCCACCACATTCAACAGAAATGCCAGAAAAAGCTAAAGATTTATTTATTAGTCTGAAACAAAAAGGTTTTAAAGTGATAATATTCTCTAATAGTCCTAAAATAAGGGTTAAGCATTTTAAACAGTTTTTGGGGGTAGATAGTTATCATAGTGCCCGTAAGCCAATGCCTCAAAAATTCCTTAAAATTATCGATGATTATGGTTATGGAGTAAACGAAGTTGCCATTATTGGTGACCAATTATTAACTGACATTGTCGGAGGTAATAAAGTAGGGATTACGACTATTTTAATCAATCCACTTTCTAATAAAGATCATGTATTTTCATTATTAGGACGTAAATTAGAAAATAGAAAAATGAAAAAATTAAGAGATCATGATTTATTTTGTAAAGGAAGGTACTATGACTAAATGTTTGGGTTGTGGGGCCTTTTTACAAAGTGAAGATATAACTAAGGAAGGCTATACCAAGGATTTAACTAAAGATATATGTGAGCGTTGTTTTAAAATCAGACATTATAATGAATATAAATTTATTGATAAAGATAATAAATATTATTTAGATATTATAAGTAAAATAGAAAAAACTAAAGATTTAGTTATTTTGGTTACTGATTTTTTAAATACCGAAAGCTTAAATGAATTAAATATTAAAAATAAAGTATTACTTGTTTTAGCAAAAAGGGATTTAATTCCTAGGCACTTAGATGAAAATAAATTAATTAATAATATAGAAACTAACTTAAATATTGTTGATAAGGTAGTTGTTTGTAGCAAAAACAATTATAATCTAGATTTACTATTATCTAAAATAAACAAATATAAAACAAGTAATAACGTTTATGTTATCGGTTATACTAATGCTGGTAAAAGTACTTTGATTAATAAAATGATTAAAGACTATGCTTTAGAAAAAACCGAAATAACGACTAGTATTTTACCCTCAACTACTTTAGATTTAATTGAAGTAAAAATTGATAATAACTTAACTATTATTGACACTCCAGGTTTACTTGATGATGGAAGTATTATTTTAGAGGTAGAAGGTAATATGTTAAATAAAATATTACCTAAAAAAGAATTAAATCCTCCGGTTATCCAAGTTAAAGTTAATCAAACAATAATTATTGATGATTTAATAAGAATAGATGTGGAAAAAGGAACTAATTTAATTTTTTATATTTCAAATGATTTAAAATTAGATAGATATTATAAGGAAAATGATAAATTAAATAATTTACCAAGTCAAGAACTTAAAATAAACGCTAATAGTGATATAGTTATTAAAGGGTTAGGATTTGTTAAAGTTACTAAAGAGACTAAAGTAAAATTATATTTAAATGATAAAATAAAATATCAAATTCGAGAATCAATAATCTGATTCTTTTTTCTTTACACAAACTAACCTTTGTGATAACATTATAATAGGTGATAATATGTTAGGAAGCGTAATTGGAATAGAAGAAGACACAGTCATTGTTAAACTAAATATTGAACTTGATAAATTTCAAAGTTTAGTTAATTTGCACGTTGTCATGGAAGATGATGATAAAATTTTAGTTGGTGAAATTATCGATATTAAAGATGGAAATGCTTATATAAATTTATTAGGAGAGATAATTAATAATAAATTTACTTTTGGTGTTATTAGAAAACCAGCATTTTCATCTTCAGTTAAATTAATATCAAAAGAAAAAATACCAATGATTATTAGTGTTGATGATTATCAAGAAAATAAAGATTTATATATTGGAACCAGTCCATTATATGAGGATGTTAAAATCGGTTTTAATATTAATAATTTTTTTGCTAATCATTTTGCTATTTTTGGATCAACTGGTTCAGGTAAATCATGGGGGGTAGCGCATTTAATTCAAAGTATTTTTGATAAGAAAACAACAGTTGCGTACCGCGCTAGTATATTTATCTTTGATGCTTATGGTGAATATCATTCTGCATTTAAAGATATTACTAAATATGCCCCTGAAGTATCATTTAAAGCTTATACCACTAATACAAAATTTAGTGATACGGAAGTTTTAAAAATACCTTTATGGCTATTAGATATTGATGATATAGCGTTATTATTAAATGCTGAAAAACCAACCCAATTACCAATTATAGAAAAGGCGTTAAAACTAGTAAATGTTTTTGCCAGAGATGAAAAAGAAGTTATTAAACAAAAAAATGATATTATAGCAAGAGTTATTTTAGATATTTTATCAAGTGGTAAACCTTCATCACAAATTCGTGATCAAATTTTTTCAGTTCTATCTAATTATAAAACCAATGATTTAAATTTAGAAACAACAATTTATCAACCGGGTTTTGTTAGAACTTTAAAACAGTGTTTAGTAATTGATGCCGGTGGTAAAATTAGGGATATTGAATTATTAACTAAGTTTGTTCAATCATTCTTAGATGATGAATTAGAACTTTCAATGCCTGATGGTTCATTTGCATTTGGCTTAAAAGATTTAAGTGATGCTTTAGATTTTGCTTTAATTTCTGAAGGAACGTTAACTAGTGAAAAAGTATATGATGATACTAATGTTTTAAAAGTTAGATTAAATACTTTACTAAAAAGTAATTATGCCGCTTATTTTGAATGTAAGGATTATATTAGTGTTGATGACTATATTAAAGAGTTATTATCAGCTGGTAATGGAAGGAAAGCACAAATTATTAACTTTAATATAAATTATGTTGATGATAGATTTGCTAAAACAATTACCAAAATATATTCTAGATTATTATTTGAGTATGCTAAAAATCTAGATAAAAGAGCATCGTTACCATTCCATATTATTTTAGAAGAAGCACATAGATATGTTCAAAACGACCATGATATTGATTTGCTAGGTTACAATATTTTTGATCGTATTACAAAAGAAGGAAGAAAATATGGCGTACTTTTAGGGTTGATTTCTCAAAGGCCGTCTGATTTATCAGAAACTTCAATTTCTCAGTGTAGTAATTTCTTAATATTTAAAATGTTACATCCAAGGGATGTTAGTTATATTAAGGAAATGGTACCTAATATTACAAATGAGATAGTAAAACGTTTAAGGGTTTTACAACCAGGTATTTGTATCGCGTTTGGTAGTGCATTTCAGGTTCCAGTTATTGTTAAATTAGAAAAACCATCTCCACCTCCATCAAGTAGTAGTTGTGATGTAAGTGCGAATTGGTTTATTGATAGAAAGTAGATTATTATCTACTTTTTTAATGCCCAACTTTCTAGATAAACATATAATAAAGTGAGAAGGTGGGGGAAGAACATGAAACTTAATGATTTAAAAGTTGGCGAAGAAGCTACTATTCTTATGGTTGAGGCTAAAGACAATATAAAAAAAAGATTATTAGATATTGGTTTAGTAAAAGGATCAAAAGTAAAAGCAATTCTCATAAGTCCAGGTAAGGAAATGGTAGCTTATTATATAAAAGGAGCCGTTATTGCAATTAGAAGAGATGATACTGAAAATATCTTGGTGAAAGTCATATGATTGTAGGTTTGGTAGGTAACCCTAATGTTGGTAAAAGTACAATTTTTAATGAACTAACAGGATTAAGGCAACATACTGGTAATTGGCCAGGAAAAACAGTAGAAAAAGCTACCGGGTATAAAAAATACAATGAAGTTAATTATCAAATTGAGGATTTGCCGGGAACATATTCTTTAATGGCGCATTCTAAAGAAGAGGAAGTTACTAGAGATTTTATCTATTTTAATCATTATGATGCTTTAATTATCGTATGTGATGCGGTTTGTTTAGAAAGAAATTTAAACTTGGTTTTACAAGTTTTAGAAGCAACTGGAAATGTTGTTATTTGTGTTAATCTAATGGATGAAGCCAAAAGAAAAAATATCGAAGTTGATTGTGATAAATTATCGCAAATATTGGGCGTTCCAGTTATAGGAACATCTGCTAGGGATAATATTGGTATTGATGAATTGTTAGTTAATTTAGAACAAGTTTGTCGAAGTAATAATCAACCATACAAAATAAATTATGATGATAATTTAAAAGATTCCATTCAAATAATAAAACCATTAATTAATGAAAACAATATTGGTATTGATGCAGTTTGTTTAAAACTCATAAGTAATGATTTAGGGTTTATAGAACATAATTTTAAAGAAGATAAAATCTTAAGAGAAAAAATAAACGAAGCTAGAGATTTTTTATATAAAAAAGGTTTGAAATTGTCAGATATAGAAACAGTTATAACTGAAGAAGTTATTTCAGAATGTGAAGAAATAACTAAAAAGGTAGTAACTTTTAAAAAAGAAGACTACAATAAAAGGGATAGAATCATTGATAAACTATTAACTGGGAAATTAACGGGTTTCCCCATCATGCTATTAATGTTACTAGGAATATTTTGGTTAACGATAAATGGAGCGAATTATCCATCTCAATTATTGTATGATTTCTTCTTTGGAATCGAAGACGATATTATTAATTTCTTACAATATATCCATTTACCAGAAGCAGTCATTGACTGTTTAGTCTTTGGAGTTTATAGAGTTCTAGCGTGGGTTGTATCTGTAATGTTACCGCCAATGGCTATATTTTTCCCATTATTTACTTTATTAGAAGATTTGGGCTATTTACCAAGAATTGCTTTTAACTTAGATAAGGCTTTTAAAAAATGTGCATCATGTGGAAAACAAGCATTAACTATGGCCATGGGTTTTGGTTGTAATGCTGTAGGCGTTATTGGAGCTAGAATAATTGATTCTCCAAGGGAAAGATTAATTGCTATTTTAACCAATTGTTTTGTGCCTTGTAATGGTAGGTTTCCGATTTTAATTTCCATTATCACTATGTTCTTTATTATTAGTGTTGGTAGTAGTTCAATGATGAGTGCGACTATTTTAACAGTGGTTATTTTAATAGGTATTTTTATGACTTTTATTATATCCAAACTTCTTTCAAAAACTATTTTAAAAGGAGTTCCATCATCATTTACTTTAGAACTACCACCATATAGAAGGCCACAAATTACTAAAGTAATTATAAGATCAATATTAGATAGAACATTATTCGTATTAAAAAGGGCAGTCCTTATATCGGCACCTGCTGGTTTAGTTATTTGGTTAATGGCTAACATAAGTATAGGTGACAGTAGTATTTTACAAATTTGTTCTGGAGCTTTAGATCCATTTGCAAGAATGATTGGAATGGATGGCGTAATCTTAATGGCTTTCATTTTAGGTTTTCCAGCTAATGAAATTGTCATCCCAATTATTATTATGGGATATATGTCTTTGGGATATATAACCGATTTTGATAATTTACTATCGTTGAAAACTTTGTTTATCGATAACGGATGGACACCACTTACGGCAATATGTGTAATGTTGTTTACACTAATGCATTGGCCTTGTCTAACTACAGTGTTTACCATTAAAAAGGAAACCGGTAGTAACAAATGGGCGTTATTATCCATAATAATCCCTGCAATTGTTGGAATTATTGTATGTTTCTTAGTTACAGTTATATATAATTTAATATTTTAAAGGTCAATAAAAGAAGGTAATTAACACCTTCTTTTCCCTTGCCACGAATTTCTTTTGGCTAACTCTTTATCTATATCATTTAATACACTTATTTTTTTGATTAACCAATCGGGACCAA
>CAZIDO010000038.1:0-9748 GCA_964538005.1 uncultured Muribaculaceae bacterium | reverse complement strand
AACAAATCAATTAAGATTTGTTCTTTACAGCTTCAATAATTAATCCTAAACCAATTAAAGTAGTTATGATTGAAACAATTAATCTAACTCCTGGAACAACACTTAGGATAAATAGAATAAATAAACCAATTAAACCTAAGAATAAAACATGGGTTTCTTTATTAAATACTTTTTGCCATATTTTATAACCAATTAAATATGCTGCAAATACTGTTGTTAAATACCATGCAATTCCATATAAAAGAACCATAATTATTCCTAATGGAATGCCAATCATTGTCAAACATAATAGAATAGCAATGGCTGGCACGACAATTAATGTAACTAACCCTTTAGTAAATACTTCAACAATTTCCCCAAATTCAATTTTTTCATATCTGTTATTTATTTTCGCTAATGCTTTAGGGAAAATTAAACTAATAGTAGCAAATACTAAAGCGTAACATAAGAATGACCATATTTTAGCAGATACTGTCGCAAAATAATTTTGATCATCAGTCTTCTTAATAGCTGCTGATTTTTCCACACTTGATACTTTAGCGCCGTCAGCTACTTTATACAAACTGTCTTCTGGGTATGATAGTTTACCACTAACTACCGCTCCTTTTTCCACATAAATATTTTCGGCATATATTTTTACATTACCCATTATTTTAGCGTTTTTAATCGTTACTTTTGAACTATAAACACTAACATTACGGTCAAAAGTTCCGTTTAATTCAATGTCAGCTCCAAAAATAACGGCGTCTCTTTTAAAATTCGTTTTTTCATTAGTTGTAATAATATTACCAAAGACAAAAGCATCTTTGTTAATGGTACCATTTGTTAAAACCGTATTACCTAAAATAAATCCATAGTCAGCTTGACCATTGAAGGTTATTTTATTGCCTGCTCCAAAGGCAATTCCATTAACCACGCCACTTATATCTACGGATTCTCCAGCCGCGGCAACTGAAGCATTGTAAGTTTCATCCATGACAACATCAGTATCAGCCTTAGTTGTAAAATGATCAACTTCTTTAGCTTGAACCATTGGACATACAGCAAATAAAATTAAAACAAACAACAATTTTTTAAATTTCTTCATCTTATCACCCTATCTAAATATTAACATATAAGTTATTTTTTGTAAATATTTTCAATTTATTCATCCACAATAATATTGAGGTGAACTTATGGTAACTTTATTATGTTTAAAAATATTCTTCGCTAGAATATTAGATGTCTCTTTAGGCACATTTAGAACAATTGTTTTAATTAAAGGTAAAAATGTTTTAGCTGGATTAATTGGCTTTATCGAAGTTTTTATTTGGTTTGTCATTGTTCAAGAAGCGATGAATACGGATATTACAAGTATTTGGATTGCCATAAGTTATTCTTTGGGTTTTGCTGTCGGAACTATTATTGGTGGATATATAACTAATTTATTTATTCATACACCAATTTCCTTACAAATAATTACTACTAAAGAAAAGATGGCTGATTATTTAAGAGAAAAAGGTTTTGGAGTTTCAGTTTTAAAAACTAAAGGTAAAGACGGTATTAAAAATATGCTTATTTTAGAGACGGTTGATAATAGGTATAAAGAAATAATGAGTTTAATTAGAGTTATTGACGAAAATGCTTTTGTTGTGGTTGATGAAATCAAATATATTAGAAACGGATTTTTCTTACATAAATAAAAAAGTTAAGCTATATGCTTAACATTTTTCGTCACAAGTGCCATAAATTTTATTTATATTATCATTATAAATTTGTTTTAATTCTTTTAACTGTTGTTCGTTTAAATGTTTAGAAGGATCTTTTTGGGAATCAACGGTACTTTCGTGTATTCCTACTACTTTACCACCCATAACGAATACGACAGTTGGGAAATAAATGCGTTTGATATTATCGTCTTTTAATCCTGCATATGGACTTAAAACATCTTTTAATTTATCAACCAATTTATAGTATTCATCAGTACCTTTTTTATTAGTAACAATTTTACCATCCTTTAATTTTTTTTTATCTCTAATTGGCTCAGCATTAAAATAATAAACATTTTCTACTTCATTTTCTTTAGCAGCTTCCAATAATACTGGTACCGCATTACGACACCAAGGACATTCTGGGAACCCTAAGTATAAAATTCCTGTTCCATCTTTTAATAAATTCATTACTTCATCAAATGAGGCATATTTGACATTATTATCTTTATCGATATCCATATCTAAATAAGTTTTACCTTGCTCACTTTTTTGACCATTTAAATTTTCATATTCCATTTTAAAACGACTACCGTCAGTTTGTTTATTATCTAAAACAAAGTATAGAACTATTCCAATAATAATAAAGAGGCCTAAAATAATTCCTATTTTAATAATTGTGTTTTTTTCCATCTTACCGCTCCTAACGTAATATAAATATAATATATATGAGGTTTTTTGTCAATAAAACCTACTAATTAGTAGGTTATTTCTTGATACTTTTTAGGAAGTTCAAATTTATTTGTATCTACTTTATTTGTAAGACTAACAAAAGTTACCATGTTTTCATTTAATGGAGTTTTATTTTTTATTTTTTTTAATTTTTCGCCTTTAAAATAATAAGTAGTGGTCCCACCATCATATTGATATGTTTCATAATTATAAGTCGTCCAACCTATTTTTTCTTTACCAATCTTATAACTAGCCTTTTTTAATTCCTTCATATCCACAGGCAAATAACCAAGTCCATAATTATCCAAAGTCGCAATAGGTTCAACGGTATAACTTTCTGATAACTCACGGCTAGTATACTTTTGACCATCTTTTTCAATAATTGTCGTTTTCCCACCTTTACTATCAGTATTATAATAGTTTTTATTGGCAGTATTAATAATAGTTATTTTACTGTCATTGTTTTTTAATTTTAACGTATACTGATCAGGATTATAATTTGATTTCTCAAAAAACTTATATGTTTTAGCTTCGCCGTCAGCGTCAGTTACGGATGTCTCTTTGGTCGTGCATCCCGTAATACCTAAAACTAATATTAATAAAATTAATAATTTTTTCATTTAATCACCTACTTTGAACGATTTTTAAGATATATGGTAAAACCTTGTAATAATGCTTTTGATTCTTTGTTTAAATCACAGGTCTCTATTTCTTTTAAACTAGTCATGAATAATTCATCCATAGTTGTCGTCGCATATTCTAGAGCTTTTGATAATTTAAATATTTCTTTTAATTTAGAAATTTCTAATTCTGTCAAATTAGGCTTACCATAATATTTTAACAATTCATCTTTATATTTTGTTTGCATGGTATAAGCATATAAAATGGTTTGTTTAAATTCCTCAATATCTGAATTAGTGGATTTGCCTATATGATTTTCATCACCATAAATCCCTAATAAATCATCTTTAATTTGGAAAGCAATACCAATATTCAATAGAATATTTTCGATTTGTTTTACTTTGTCTTCGGAATATCCGCCTAATATAAGGCCTAAACAATATGGTCCGATTACTGAATACCAAGCAGTTTTTAACTTATATACTTCCATTATTTTTTCTTCCAATTTAGGATCTGTTTCGAAATATTCTTCTTTAAAAGGTAACAAAATATCAATCATTTCACCTTTACAGGTTTTTATCGCTGTATTATGATAATAATCTAATATATCTCCTAAATTTGAACTTTTTTTATAATTTTTAACGATAAGTTGCTCAGCCAAATAAAAACCTAAATCGCCAATACATATTCCCATAGAGTCAGCAAAATCATTTCTTTTTTCTTTGAATTTTTCTGCCGATTTAGTATTTTTTTCATACATTTTATTATAAGAAACAGGAATAGTTTCTTTACTTCTTCTAACTGTCGCTTTATCAATAATATCATCATGAATTAGTATAGATGTTTGAAAAACTTCAAGGGCTAAAGAAAGAGGAACATAATTGTCATCATTTTTTCCAGTACTCTGATAACCTAAAGCAACTAAGGAAGCTCTTAAAAATTTCCCATCACTATTCATTCTCACAAATTCAGTAATAGCTTTAACTATGTCTTCATTATTTTGTTCATTTAAAAGCTCTTTATTATATTTTTTTAAAGATATATCACAAGTTTTTTTAGTCTTTAAATAAAACATTAAAAATTGGTACATATTTTCCACTTCATTGATATCAATATCTAATTCGTTTTTAAATTCAATTGTTTTATTAATTAATTCTTTTTTATTGACGAAAAACCAATCTAAAAACTCTGGAACACTTGTAAAAGCATTTTCTAAATTTTCATTGGTAAATATAATGGTGTATGTATTGCAGGTATTGGCTTCTTTCATATTGTACCTCCTATTTATAAAAATATTATAACATAATTCCTTTACATTTAAAAAAATAAGCGTTAATCAGCTTATTTTTTTAATTACTTCTTCTTTACTAATACCGAGCTTAGTGAGTTCAGTTATTTCATTTTTAATTTCTTCAAGCCATTTATTAATCTTTTCTTCTTTAATAGCTTTAGCATTATCTGCAATAAAAGTTCCTTTAGTGGAAATTGTAATAATAACTCCACTAGTTTCTAACTCTGAATATGCTTTACGTACTGTATTAGGATTAACGCCTAATTCTGAAGCCATTTCTCTAGTTGAAGGTAGTTGATCATTAGGTTTCATAACCCCTAACGCCACATACCTTTCAATTTGATTAACAATTTGCTTGAATATTGGTTCTCTACTTTGATAATCTAAATTAACCATTAGATTCATTTTCCTCAAATTGTTTTACCATTGCCTGATACTCAAGATTATCTTTCAAACTTTCTTTTTTGTCATTGATAAGTTTTTCAAACCCTTCAGTATTATTAGTATAGAAGATATATCTACTATTTTTATAGAATATAATCAATTCTAAATAGTCTTTTGTAATATCACAAGTTTTATTAATGTTGTTTTTAACAAAATTGTACATTTCATTGTAAGAACGATTAACAATGTAATCAGTTATCGAATCATTATTTTTACTTCCATCAACAACTGAAATATTATTAATGTTCTCAATATTAATATCCTTTTTAATTAAATTATTATTAATTAAATCATTGGAATACTTAGAAATATATCTTGTAAGTTCTGGATTAATTGCACTGTTAACATTATAAGTGATTTGTTCGTGATCTTGGTAAGCATATAATTTTAAATTAAAACCTTCTTTAGCCTTATTATAATCTAAAATATTAGTGTTTGCTAAACCTTTTTTAATCATTTTAATGATTTCAGCATTTTTAGCAGGATCAATAACAATATAATCAGTTCCAATTGCGTATACATTTTTATAATTTACATTTTTATAGGCTTTAGTAAATTTATCATTATGATAAGCAGCATCAATTATCTTGTTATAATCATCACCAGCAATACCATTAACTTCAAATGTATATTCTTTACCATTATTTAATTTCAAACTAGCCGTTAAATGGCTTGTTCCATCATTGTAACTTCCTGAAGTTGTTACTAAATTTTTAGTAATTAAATTTTTAATAACTTCATTATCCATATATATTTTTGAAGTATCAGTATAGCTTGCATCTAAGTTAATTGAAACTTCTTTAATATCATTAGATGATAAAGATTGATATGATTTAAATTCCTCTTTATCTGTAATGTAGTAAAAACCACCAAATAAAATTATCGTTACCACAAAATAGATTAGGGAAAGTCTGATATGTGTAATATGTTTTCTTGTAATTAAATCAAAGACAAAATAATAAATAAGAATAACAATTAAGCCAAATGCACCAGCACCTATGCCACCAGAACCAAGTACTTGCATTAAAATATAAACCATTGGGAAAATCGTTAAACTTTTAACCACATTATGAAGATGAATATTACTAAATGAAGTTTCCGTTACTTCCATACGTTTCTTCCTGAAGAAGAATACTCCAAGTCCAAAGTATAAAATACTTAGGATTACCATTTTGATTGTTTGGGTAGGATATACTTGGAATTTTCCACCACCTAAGAAGAATGATGAAGCATATTGATATGGAACATTAGCTTCATTTTGAACATTGTAATTAACCTTATTAACATAAATACCTTTATCTTGGTTTTCTAAACATTCATCATCATTATAACAATTATAAGTGACAGGAATGCAAGATTTTTCAGTACATTTAACTTCAATAGTACGGCTTTCTGAAAAACCATGATATGTTTGAATAACAAAAGGTGCGAGAAATAATAACAAAGCAGTTACTGCTAGTTGGGTAATCATATTACCACTAATACTTGCCGCAAAGTTAGCAGCAGTAAATACAAAGATGTAAGTTATGGTCCAAATGAGGAAGAAGTCAAACATCATTGCTTTAGAAATAATAATAGACGGGATAAAATTAGCTATTAATATTACTAACAAGGTTGTTATTAATACCATCGCTATTAAAAGTAATATTCCACCAATACTATTGGTAACAAAAACTGTTGAACGATTTATTGGCATTGAATTTATAAAGTCTGAACTTTTTCTTTTAAAAACAAAACCAAATAAAGCAATGGATATAACAATCGGAATAACAAACATTCCTAAAATTGAAAATATTGATACTTCATTAAATGTTATATTAGTATATCCTATTCCATCTCTATTAGATAATAATATTAAACTGAGTACACTTAGTAGCGGTACAATAATTAAGAATACAGCTAAAAGTCCTTTTGATTTTTTCAAATTTTGAAATAGATAATTTTTGTTAAACCATTTTATTGAATTCATAGCCTAGCACCTCCATTTCATAGATAAATACTTCTTCTAAAGTAAGTGGTAAAAAATCTAAAATAACTGGTTTTAATTTTTTTAAATCTTTTTCTGTTTTATCACGATTACCTTTTAAAATGATTGTAGCTACACTACCATTTTTCTTAAAATTTAATACTTGTAATTGACCAAATGTTTTTTTATCAAATTCTTCTTTTAAAGATATTTGAACTTTAAACATTTCAGTTTTTAAAGTATCAATATCACTTTCGAATAAAATACCACCTTGATATAATAAACCTAAATTATCACAAATGTCTTCTAACTCTCTTAAGTTATGACTAGTCATAATAATAGTTGTACCCTTTTCTTCCATTTGTTTTGCTAAAATCTTTTTCATAACACTCCTGATTACTGGGTCTATTCCATCGAATGTTTCATCGAAAAACATATAATCAGCATTGGTTGATAAAGCACAAATTAAAGCACATTGTCTTTTCATCCCCTTTGATAGAGTGTTGATTTTACGATTAATGTCTAATTTTAAAATACGCACTAATTTCTTAAAATATTTCATATCAAAATTATCATACATGGCTTCATAAAATTTAGCAGAATCTATCAAAGTATAACTTTGATAGAAAAACAAATCATCTGGTACAAAAACCATTTTCTGTTTTAATTTTTCATTATTGATAATAGAATCACCGTCAATGAAAATGCTGCCAGCATCTGGGGTAAATATTCCATTAATAAGTCTTAATAATGTTGATTTCCCAGCTCCATTGGCACCCACTAATCCATAAATTGAGTTGCTTTCAATTTTACAATTAAGTTTTTTAAGGACTGGCTTGTTGTCATAAGCTTTGGTTAAATCTTTAATTTCAATCATTTTGAACCTCCCATATTGTACTAATTGTGGTAGTACAATTGAATTATAGTTCTATTCTATGCAAAAGTCAAGAAAAAATTAGTATTTACACTAATTTTATTCAATCATTAATATATTACGCATTATTCAAACGAACATAAACTTTGATTATTAGTTGACCAAAATCACACATTTTATCAAGAACTTTGACAATCAAACTATTATTATCGCTAGTATCCAAATTTATTTGTTCACATTCTATATGATACTCCCTGTTTGGCTTCACCGCTTAAAGTTTGCAACTCATTTTCTCTTTTAGGTACATGCCGTTTGGGCACTATAAATCTATTTTTAACTATATCTTCATTATATAATGGCGAACCAAAATATAAATGTCTTTTGTAGCTATATAGGTTTCTTTTCCTTCTAAAGTTGGTGCATTATCAAACCCTCTTTGGATGTCTTCAAGACACATCAATTCTATATAACGTTCGAAGTAACCCTTGGTCAAACGGTCATCATTATCTGAAGTGACAAAACCTAAAATAGCTTCCATGTTATAATCATTAATCTCATTTTCATATACAGCAAGAACCCCTTCACTTACACGACGGAAGATTAATTCTCCAACACATTTGTTATAGTCCTTTTTGATTATTCCTTCTTTATTATTTAAATAGTTAAATGCTCTCAGATAACTCAATTAGTGACTCTAAATAAAGGTTAATTTCACGTTCTTTAATTTCAAAGTCCGTAATAAATCCCCCCTATATTGTCTTATATTATAAACTCTAACTATTAAAAAACAATAGTTTAGACTATTCCTTATCCGTTAATCTTAAAATACTTTTAATTAAATAATATACTGATAGCCCCACTAAATATAAACCAGCCATTTTAACATATAACGTTCCCATTAAAATCGGTCTGGTTACTAATAGAAAAGCTAAAACAAAAGAAACTATCATTCCAATTAAAGTCCATTTATCTTTTACCTTTGATTCGTAATATTTAATTATTAATCCTATTCCAGTCATTAATGAATAAACTGAAACTATTGCTGGTAACAAAGTTATAAATAAATCAAAGTTTTTAAAGGTAAATAATGCAAACCAAATACTAGTTACTCCCATAAATAAATTTAAATACATTTTTTCTTGATGTTCTTTATTCCAAAAGAAACTAAATAATTGAACAATACCAACGATGATAAAGAAGCAAACTAAGACATAATATAAAGCAGATAAAACTTGACTTGTAGCAAAGGTAATAATAAATCCTAAAACAAACATAAAAAATGCTGTAGGCAATAACATTCTAGCCGTATTTTTACTCATTTTATCCCTCTTTTCTATAGCAATTATACAATTTACTGCTTAAAAGGTCAAATTTTGTTTATTTTTTTTAGTTAAATATGCTATAATGAAGGAGCATATTAATAGGAGGTTAGACATGGTAATTGTTGATTTTATTTTACACTGTGACGAATATATTGGCCAGTTCATCAGTGATTATGGAAATTTGGTATACTTAATTCTATTCTTAGTTATTTTCTGTGAGACCGGTTTAGTTTTTCTACCATTTTTACCAGGTGATAGTTTAATATTTGCTGCTGGCACTTTTGCGGGGATTGGACAATTAAATTTCTTTGTTTTATTAGTTTTAATTATAGTTGCCGCCATTATTGGGGATACTGTTAATTATGAAATTGGTAAACACTTTGGGCGGAAGCTTCTAAATAACAAGAAGTTTACAATTGTCAAACAAGAAAATTTAGATAAAGCTGATGCTTTAATTGATAAATATGGAAGTTGGGCAGTTTTAATAGCTAGGTTCATGCCAATTATTAGAACCATTGTTCCATTTGTCGTTGGTATGGGACGTTTAGACTATAAAAAATTCTTAACTTTTAATGCTATTGGTGGAATTGCTTGGGTAACATTATTCCTATGTTTAGGATTCTTCTTCGGAAATATTCCATTTGTATCCGAACACTTTAGTTTAATAATAATTGGTATTATCTTTATTTCGATTACCCCGATTATTTACGGATTTATTAAAAGTAAACTAAACAAAAAGAAGACTGCTAATTAGCAGTTTCAGATTGTTGACAAAGTGGTATATTCAAAAAGAATATATCGCTTTTTGTT
>CAZIDO010000037.1:0-9871 GCA_964538005.1 uncultured Muribaculaceae bacterium | reverse complement strand
TTTCAAATTAATTATATTTTTATTTAGTGAGTACTTGACAGGTACTAGCATCTAAATCCTCTATTTTTTTTGTGCACTATTTTCAAAACTAGCAGCTTCATTTTGTAATGTACTAATAATATGTTCAAAAGGTAATGGTTGTCCGAATTCAGGATAAATAATTGCTGATGGAACATTTGGAAAACAAGTTGAAATTTCATCAATATCTGGATATATTTCACCTAAATCATCAGCAAATCCAGCCCACATAATTTCAGAGCCATTAGCTTGTAATGAAGCCATTTGGTTAATCATTAATCCCGGCTTTGAAGTTCTCTCTTTATGGCAACTAATAGTGCTACCTTTGCGGTCAAAACACTCATTATTACAATATTGATTAGCATATTGAATATTCAATCCAGTCATATAAGAAGCAAGTTGTTCCATTTTTTTAATAACCTCATCTTTATTTCCTGTTGAAGATAATGTAAATAAAACTTTATCTGCTCCAGATTTTTTACCAATTTCACTTAATGTTTTAAAAAATAAAACATAATCTTCGTTGTTTTCACTATTACATGGTGGTAATGTCCCTTCAATGTCTGAAACATAAAGTGCTACTCTTTCCATAAAAAACCTCCTTGATTTCCCATATTATAGCACACATAAGCAGGAAATCAAAGATTAATATTGTATATTACTAATAGAGGTGATGACATGTACAAATCTAAATTTGATTTAACGAAAGAAAAAGCAGGACTCTACCATTTATATGTAAAATACAATAAAGGTTTAAATAAAATATTTAAAAGAAAGATAATCAAAAAGTATAAAACAGTAGAAAAAAGAGGTCAAATAAATAACCATAAATATATAAATGATAATTTAACTGTTTATAAAAACTTATTTGATAATATAAATAACTATAGTTTAGATGAATTCCAAAGGGAAATAGTTTTAAGCGAAGAAGATAATACTTTAGTAGTTGCTGGAGCTGGAAGTGGTAAAAGTTTAACTATTTTAGGCCGTATTTTATATTTAATTAATAGAGGGGTAAATCCAAGCGATATATTATGCATTTCTTTTACTAATGTCGCTAGTAATAGTTTAAAAGAATCATTAATCAAAAATGGTATAGATTTAGATGTAATAACCTTTCATAAATTAGGAGTTAGAATCTTAAAAGACAATAATATTTCTACTAACTTAACTAAAACAGATACTTTAAATAATATTGTGGAAAAAAAGGTAAATGAGGATAACAATCTAATAAAATTATTACCAGATTTAAATTTTTTTGAAATTGGGGATGAGCTAGAAGATTTAAAAAGAGAAATAATAATACATGGTGAAGACATCAAAAGTTTAAAAAAATTATTTGTTACGTTTATTAATTTATTCAAAGGTTCTAATAAAACAATAAATGATTTTGATTTATTTATAGATAATAATGAAAAAGAAAAAGATAAATATTTAAAAGAAAAAAATGGTATCTTTCTTAGTCTAAGTAAAAGCATATATGAAGAATACACGTATATCTTAAATAAAAACAAAGAAATAGATTTTCATGACATGATAAATAAAGCTACTGAAATAGTAAAAAAAAGAGGAGTTAAAAACTACGAATATATTATTATTGATGAATATCAAGATACTTCATTAGTAAAATGTGAGTTAATTCAAGCCATTAAAGAATATACGGGTGCTAAATTGCTAGTTGTTGGAGATGACTGGCAAAGTATTTATAAATTTACTGGATGTGATCTGTCTTTATTCACTAATTTTGATTATTATTTTCCTTATTCTAAAACATTTAAATTGGAAAATACTTATCGCAATTCTTCCCAATTGTTAGAAGTAACTAGTAAATTTATTTTAAAAAATAAAAATCAAATATCTAAAAATTTAAAATCAAATAAAGTAAATTTAAAACCGATATATATTTATTATTATGATAGTAGCATTAATGAAGTAATAGATAAAGTAATTAGTGATATTCCATCTACCGATGTCTTGCTCCTTGGTCGTAATAATAAAGATTTGGAAAATATTAAAATCAATAATAAAAAAGTAACATATATGACAGTTCATAAATCAAAAGGTTTAGAAGCAGAAAATGTTATAATTATAAATTTAGAAGATCGAGTAACAGGATTTCCTAATAAAATTATTAGTGAGGATGTTTTAAAATATGTGACTGCTATAAATGAAGATTTTCCTTTCGAGGAAGAGCGGAGACTTTTTTACGTGGCTCTGACTAGAACTAAAAATAATAATTATTTATTGGTTAATAAAAATAGGCCTTCTTTATTTGTTAGTGAACTTTTAAAAGATAGCTCTAAATATATTAAGGTTATGACAGATATTTTAAAATGTCCTAGATGTGGAAAAAATTTAATAATTAAAAAAAGTCAATATGGATTTTTTTATGGTTGTCAATTGTATCCAGAATGTAAATATACTAAAAATATCGAACAATCTTGCCGAAAAAATCCCAATGCATTGATGAAATAGGCAAATTAAAATAATTGTTGACATTTGTCATAAAAAAGCATATACTATACAGGTATACCCGATTAGTTTACCGGTATACACCGGAGGCGATGTAATGAGTAAGAAAGAACAAGTAATTGAAGCGGCGTGTACCCTCTTCAGTACATATGGTTATCGTAAAGTAAGCATGGATGAAATTGCTAAAAAATCAGCTGTTACAAAAAAAACAATCTATACATATTTTAAAGATAAAGATGATTTAATTAAATATTTTTTAAATGAAGAACTTTGTAAAATGAAACAAATAGTTACTGAGGTTGAAAAACAAAACTTACCGTATAATGAAAAAATCAACAAAACAATTATGGAACTATTTGACTATCGCAAAGATTCAAAATTATTACAAGCATTTGCAAATGAAAATACCTATGAATATGAAGGTATCTTTAATGAAACGGTGCAGGATGAAATAAAGATCTTATTAGAAAAAGGTATTAAAGAAGGTCGTGTTAAAAGATGTGACACCGAAATAGTATCGTTTATTATTTATAAGATATATGTAGCTTTAATGTTTGATTGGAATAAACCACTAGATAAAAAGAAAGCTGCAGAAAATATTATGGATTTTTTAAATAGTGGTCTATTCAATTAGGGGGAATGAATATGGAAAAGAAAATTAAAGATAGTAGAAGACGTAAATTAATTGTTATTTTAGGAATAATTATTTTGCCACTTATATATAGTTTGTTTTATTTAAAAGGGTTTTGGGACCCATATAATTCACTAAATAACGTTCCTGTTGCTTTAGTAAATCTAGATCAATGTGAAACTAATTGTAAAGGTGATGAATTAGTTAAAACTTTAAAAGAAAAAGATGTTTTTGATTTTAAAGTAGTCAATGAAGAAAAAGCGGATAAAGGTCTAATTAATAAAGACTATTATGCAGTAATTAAAATTCCAAAAGATTTTACGAGTTCTTTGGAAAACGCTGCTAGTAAAGATAGGCAGCAAACAACAATAACTTATATGCCGAATACCAAAACAAGTTATTTGGCATCTCAAATAATTGGAACAGCAGTTAAAGAAGTTGAAACAACTTTACATGAACAAACTACTAAAGAAATAGTTGGAACTTTAACTGATAACTTACAAGGTGTACCAAATCAAACAAAACAAATAAGTACTGTTTTAGGAACCATTTACAATGGAACTGTTACCCTAAGTAATGGGACGAATACTCTAAATAGTGGAGTTAACACTATAGCCAATAACTATAAAGCTTTTGATCAGGGAATTAAAAAATTAAATGAAGGATCAAAAACACTATATAATTCATATCAAACTTTAAATAGCGGTATTAATAAAGCTTATCAAGGTTCAAATCAACTAAAAGAGAAAACAAATAGTCTACCTGTTTTGATAGCGGGAGTTAATGAATTAAAACAAGGTAGTGATAATTTTAATAATGATTTAACTACCTATAAAGCTAAAAGTGATAGTATGATTGATAATGCTAGTATTATTTACCAAATAATTATTGATTATTATGAAAACAATCCAAGTATTCAAAGTGATCCTAGTTTAACCCAAGCTTATATGATTGCTAAAAATTATATGACAGCAGGTACAACAGGGTATAACGGATTACAACAAATAAAAGCTGGTACTTCTGCTTTATTATTAGGTAGTGGCAAATTAAATGTAGGTATTAATACCTTATATAATAAAACAGGAAGTTTAACCGAATTAAAAGACGGAATTGATAGTTTAGAAGGAGCTTTAGCTAAAATAAATCAAGGTTCTGGTAGTATATTAACAGGAATTAATGAGTTGAATATTGGATTAACTAGTTTAAATGGCAATTCAACTAAATTAAATACTGGATTAAATGATTTATCAACCGGAGCTAATACTTTAAACATTGGAACAACTGAATTAACGAATGGTGTAAAAACAGCTAAAACAGAGGTTGATAAAAAAATAATTGATACCGAATCGTCAGTTAGCAATTTAGAAGGCTTAGCAGATTATGCAGCTAAACCAATCAAAGTAGATGAAAAAGATTATGGTGATGTTAAAATTTATGGTACTTATTTTTCGCCATACTTTATGTCATTATCATTATGGATTGGTGGAGTATTAATTTTAATGGGTCTTTATTATGATCCAGATCATCGTTTTAAAGTTTTAGGACGTAATAGTAAAAATAGATCAAAACGTTTAATTTTATATAATGTAATTGGAATAATTCAAGCCGTTATTTTAGGATTTGTTCTTAAATTGGCATTAGGATTTGAAGTAACTAATATGTGGCTATATTATGGTTCATGTATCTTAATTTCTGAGGCTTTCTTATCCATTATTATGTTTTTATTCTTTAACTTTAAAGATGTTGGAAAATTTTTAGCACTTGTCTTTTTAGTTTTACAATTAGCAGCTTGTGGTGGAACATTCCCGATTCAAACCGAACCAAGTATGTATCAAGCAATATACCCATTTATGCCAATGACTTACTCAGTTGATTTATTAAGAGAGTCATTTGTTAACATTAACAGCACACTTCTTATTAAAGATGTGTCGGTCCTAATTGGTATTCTAATTGTCTTCAATGGTTTAACCTTATTAACAAGTATTTTAAAAAATAAAAAAGAAATTAATAACGGAATTATCGATGATTAAAAGTCAGTAAAAACAACAAAAAATTCAAATGTTAATAAAAAGAGAAAATAAAAAAATCTCTTTTTTTCTGAAATCATTGACATAAACGGGGTCCATAGTGGTATAATAATACTGAATTTCCGGATAAGTAGGTGATATGGTGAACAAGAAGGAAATAGCTGTGGAACTCATTCAAGATAAAATTGCTAATAAAACCTTTTTATCATACAAAGAAATAGCTGAGATAACTGGATATCACCCTAAGTATATTTTGAAACTTAAAAAAGAAGTAACTGATGGGACGATTAATTTAGTGCATGGTAATAAAAACAGGATACCAGCCAACGTAATGAGTGAAGAAGAAAAGAAGTATATCATTAACCTTTATAAAAAGAGTAGTGTTAGCATTCGAAAATTCTGTAACTTCTATAATCGCCGTAGTTATTCTTGTATATATAACCTATTAAAAGAAAATGATTTAATATAGCAACTAAAAAAATAGTTGTTTTTTTGTCGAACCATAAATAGTCTATAAATTAAGCACCCTTAATATGTTTTTTGTAGGAGGTGCCTATGAAAACTGGACTAACAGATGAAGAAGTAATTGAAGCAAGAAAAAAACATGGAACAAACGAAATAGCTGCTGGTAAAAGAGAAAGCTTTATCAGACATTTAATATCAGCTTTAGGAGATCCAATAATAAAAATACTATTAATTGCCTTAGCCGTCAAAACATTATTTTTATTTCAAGACTTTGATTGGTATGAAACTGTAGGAATAGTAATTGCTATCTTTTTAGCGTCTTTTATTTCTACGATATCAGAGTATGGAAGTGAAAAAGCTTTTGATAAATTACAAGAAGATGCCTCAAAAATCAAAAGCCGAGTAAAAAGAAATGAACAAATAACGGAAATTGATATTAATGATATTGTTGTTGGGGATGTCATCAGTTTACAAGCTGGCGATCAAATACCTGCCGACGGGAAATTAATCGAAGGACATTTACAAGTTAATGAATCAAGCTTAAATGGAGAAATGAAAGAAATAGAAAAGAAAAACAGTAGTCCTGTTTTTCGTTCATCAGTTGTTTATTCTGGTGAAGGACTAATGCTAGTTGAAAAAGTAGGTGATAAAACATTTTATGGTGCTTTAGCAAAAGAAGTAAATGAAAAGAAACCGACTAGTCCTTTAAAACTAAGATTAACCCATTTAGCAGAACAAATTAGTAAAATGGGCTATATCGGAGCTATATTAGTTACAATTTCTTATTTATTTTCCGTATTAGTAATAGATAATAACTTTGATATCAACTTAATTAGGGAAACAATAACTAATTTTCCATTAATGGCTGGCCACCTATTACATGCTTTAACCTTAAGTGTAACTATTATTGTAGTAGCGGTTCCAGAAGGATTACCAATGATGATAACTTTAGTTCTTTCTTCTAATATGAAAAGAATGCTAAAAAGTAACGTTTTAGTTCGAAAATTAATGGGAATAGAAACGGCTGGAAATATTAATATGTTATTTACTGATAAAACGGGAACAATTACCAAAGGTAAATTAGAAGTAATTGGTATTAGTAATCCCATGGGGACAATTTATCACGATGAAGAAGAACTAAAATTAAGTTCAGCTTTCTATGAACAAGTTAAATTATCTTTAGTTGCTAATAATGCTAGTAATTATGATGAAAAAGGAAAAACTATTGGTGGCAACATTACAGATAGGTCATTACTTAATTTCTTTAAAATGACTAGACCTGGATTTGAAAAAATAGAAACCACACCATTTTCTAGTGATAAAAAATATGCAATTACTAGAATAAAACATCATGAAAGGTATATTAATCTAATTAAAGGGGCCCCAGAAGTAATATTAGACAAATGTACTCATTATTATTTAGACGGTAAGAAAAATGGATTATTTCATCAAGAAAAATTAAAAAAACAAATAAGTGATGCAACTAAAAGAGGAATTCGGGTTTTAGCATTAGCAACTATGGATGTTAAAGATCGACTTAGTCGTTTAACTTTAATTGGTTTGGTTTATATCAAAGATGAAGTAAGACGAGAGGCTGTAGAAGGTTTAGAATTAATTCATAAAGCTCACATTAATACCGTTATGATAACGGGCGATAATATCGAAACAGCTTACGCTATTGGTAAAGAGGTTGGACTATTAACTAGTGACAAAGACGTTATTTTAACTAGCAATGAACTTAATAAAAAATCCGATCAAGAAGTAAAAGACTTATTACCTAATTTAAAAATTATAGCACGCTCCCTGCCTCAAGATAAAAGTAGGTTAGTTAGGTTAGCACAAGAATGTGATTTAGTTGTTGGAATGACGGGTGATGGTGTTAATGATGCTCCAGCTTTAAAAAAAGCCGATGTCGGATTTGCGATGGGTTCTGGAACGGAAGTTGCTAAGGAAGCCAGTGATATTGTTATTTTAGATGATAACTTATTATCAATTTCCAATGCTGTTTTATATGGACGAACAATTTTTAAAAGTATTCGCAAATTTATTGTTTTCCAATTAACGGTTAATTTATGCGCGGTTAGTATTTCGGTTATTGGACCATTTATTGGGGTTGATACGCCAGTAACTGTTATTCAAATGCTGTGGATAAATATGGTTATGGATACTTTAGCGGGTATAGCCTTCTCGTTTGAGCCGGCTTTAAAAGAATATATGAATGAAAGACCTAAGCGTAAGAACGAAATGATTATTAATAAATATATGAAAGAAGAAATTCTTATAACGGGAATCTTTTCAGCACTAATGTGTATTATTTTCTTAAAAAGTCCATTTATCCACAGTATATTTCGAGATGGTATTGATGATAAATACTTAATGACCGCATTCTTTGGTTTGTTTATCTTTATGACAATCTTTAATAGTTTTAATGCTCGGACCCATCGTTTGAATTTACTAGCACATATTTCTAAAAACAAAATCTTTGTAATTGTAATAATGTTTATTCTATTAGTTCAGGTTTATCTTATTTATTTTGGCGGGGATATGTTTAGAACATATGGATTAAGTTTGTTTGAATTTGAGGTTATGGTCTTACTTGCCGCCCTTGTTATACCGGTTGATTGGATACGCAAATTGATTCTTAGAAAAAAAGGAGAAGTTGGAGGAGTCTAACTCCTCTTTAATTTGTTTTTTTGGGAAAACATGCTATAATATAGGAACAAATGGGGGGATAATATGAAAAACTTAACTTTTTCTCAAAAAGCAGGAACTACTTTAACGGCATTTGTGTTGGCAGGTACTTTAGCTGGCTGTGGTGAACCTACTAAAGAGACGACTGTAGAAAACACACCACCAGTTTCACAAAATGATAATGCAGATCAAACACCAGAAGCTATTAAGATTATTGAGGAACAAAAAGAGACAGCTTCTAACGAAGTTGAAGCAGCTATTGGTATTATGGTTGAAGAAACTGCTCTACTTGGAGGGTATGCTAAAGATGCGACTCAAACGGAAGCTTTTCAAGAGTCCAAAGAAAAAGCTGTGGATAACTTTGAAACGATAGCAGACTTTACTTTTAATGGTGGAGAAATAGCCGGATATACTGCCAAAGATGTAAGAGAAGGCACTGTGGAATTTGCTAAAGATTCAGTTTATAAAATAGATGCCGGAATTGAACACTTTGTTCCAGAGTATAAAGATAGAGCTAAAGCTAGATTGCAACAATTTGGAGCTTGGTCTGAAGAAAAACTTAATCAGGGTATTGCCTGGTTGGAAAGTGACGAAGCAATTGATATGATGGCAAAAGCGTATAATAAGTATGAAGAATTAAAGGATAAAGCTAGCAATATTAAAGATAAAGTTTTATCTAAATCTAAAGAAGAGTAATTTAAAAAATTATTTTCTAATCATGTAAAAGGGAAAATGGAAATTTTTCCCTTTTTTGTCATAATAAATTGTATTTTGTCGAAAATTATGATATATTGAAAGAGCAATAAACATATAGCAATTAAGGTGAGAAGGTAATATTTATGATAAATTTTGTTATTTGTGATGATGATGTAAAGTACAGAGAACTAGTAGATAAGGTTATAACCGCTTATATGATGAAAAATCAGATAGATTATGAGCTTCATATGTTCAAAGATTATGATAAAAGTTTCATGAGCATGGTAACCAAGAAGTTATCATTCAAAATTTATATCCTTGATATTGAAACGCCAACGAGGTCAGGAATTGATGTGGCGAGAATAATTAGAAATAAGGATGTAGATAGTGTGATAATCTTTTTGACTGGACATCAAGAACTAAGTCAAATAGTTATTAAAAATGAATTTCTATTTTTATCATTTATCAACAAATTTGATGATTGTGAAAATAGACTAGAAAAAGCTATTGATAAATCGCTTAAAATATTAAAAGCTAAACAAACCATTAGATTTAAAGATAATGGGATTATTTATACAATTGCTTTAGATGATATTTTATATATTACTAAAGATAGTGTTGATAGAAAGAGTGTCATTAAGACGGATTATTCTGAATTTAAATTGAATAAAAGTCTTGGAGAACTTTCAAAAATGGTAAATGAAAACTTTATTCAAACTCATAGAGCTTGTCTAGTTAATACCAAACGTGTAGTAAGTTTTAGTAAAGCAAAAAGAATGATAACATTCGATACAGGTGAAGTAATAGATCTGGTATCTACAAGATTTGAAGGAGAATTGATATAAGATGGATTTAGGAATAGTAGGGGCAT
>CAZIDO010000036.1:0-10150 GCA_964538005.1 uncultured Muribaculaceae bacterium | reverse complement strand
ATTATTATATCAGGTTTTTTCTTTTTTTGTATCCGAAACCATTTTACACTATCTTGGGGATAAAAAAATTGCCTTTTTCAGTGATTTATGTTATAATAATTGCGATTTTTGGGGTGAGTAACAATGAAAAAGATAATCATTCTTGAAGGACTGCCACATGTAGGTAAAACAACTATAGTCAATAAAATAAAAGCACTGAATTTAAATAATGTTTATACAGTAGATGAGATAGTTAAACCAGAGATTATTGGTAAGGTATCCAGTGATGAAAAAGAATATATGTTAAATGATGAAATGAAATTAAAAAAATATAACGAAGGATTAATTATTATTGATAGGGGACCCATTAGCACTTTATCTTATAATCAAACCAATGCAATTATTGATGAAAATTTCGATTCACAGCCAGTTGTGGATTGGTTTGTAAAAATACAAAATGAGTTAAATGCTAGTAATTTAGAAACCATATATTTAAAAAACAAAAATAGCGAATATTATTTGCCATACGAAAACACTATGGACGCATTTGGCAGTATTGATAATCAGCAATTGTTAGAAAGCATAAGCATATTTAATTGTAAGAAATATTGTTTTAATTTTCAAATAAGAGATTACGATAAGAAGAATATGGAGGAGGTAATCAATGAAATTATTAATTAATTTATGTGCACATGATGGAATAGTTAGCCATTATGCAGGTGTTGGAACAATTGTAAAAAGATACATTGAAGCAATGAACACAATATTTGATAAAGAAGGAATAGATTATTATATTAATATGTTTACGCCAGAATATAATATTGATAGTTTTGGATATTCTGCCAAAACGAAAGCCAAACACACAAAAATGCGAAATGTTTCAATATATGAATTATCAAACGGAACACATGGCGAATTGGCGTATGGAACTCCTGACAAGTGGAAACTATTATCACAAAATGTTGCAGAATATATTAATAAAATCGATGTAAAAGCTTATGATAAAATTTTAACAATTGCAAATGACACGCCATATGCAGGAATGTTAGAAATGATTAAAGAAAATCCTAATCATTATAAAGTATGGATTCCACATTCAACAGGAAGAATTCATAAAGTAGATTCATCTATTGATAACAGTGAGTTGGTTTTAGAAAATAGAATTAACTGGGAAGAAATAGCGATTGAATATATTAATAACACTCAAAATTGTTATTTAGGAGCAACAGGTAATTATATTGCTCAACATTTAATGGAAGAATATAACTTAAATGAAAATAAAATTGTGGATATAATAAATGGCGAAATAATAACATCTCCCACTGAATATGAAATAACACCATATTATAAAACCCTTTTTTCAAAAATAAAAGATTGTGATTCAATTATACTATCACTTGGTAGAGCTGAAGCATATAAAAATTTAGAATCTACCATGTTGCTAGGTAAGCTAATTGGGATAACACCAGTTGTTATAGCACAAAGTTACTTTGAGGGACAGCCAATCATAAGTAAATATGAATGTTTAGCTAAAGAAACAGGAACAGAGTTATTTGTAGATGCACCATTTAATTTCCCACAATATATTGTTAATAATTTTGAAAAAAACATGATAATGCTTATTCCATCAAAAAAGGAAATAATGGGCTTGACCTTTAATGAAATACGAAAATTAAATAAAACAAATGTATTGATTGTTGGAAATGACATTGATGGCATTAAGGAACAAGTCAACGATAGCGTTGATGGTTTATTAGTAGATTTAGATGATTTAGAATCAGCAACAGCCAAAATTCAAAAATATTTTAATACAAAAGATATAACGACAATGAATCGAAATGCACAATTGAGACTGAAAGAAGATTATAATATAGAAGACAATTTAGAAGTATTTTTAAAACAAATTTTGAGGGGGTAGGGTTTTATGAATATTTTATTGCCAGATATTGAGAAATTATTTCCGATATATGATACAAGAAAGACTTTTTCGGAGACTCCATTAAATAAAGATTTTGAATTGTTGAGTTTTAGGGATAAGTTGCAAGTTATTAATGATATAGTAAGACAAACAATGATGTATGAACCAACACCAAATCCTAAAAACGAAGTGGAAACAATGATAGGCAACTCATATACATCCTCATTAATTAGTATTGAATATTTGAAAAGACTTAATCTTGGTACAAATCATAGGAGTGTTTTTGCTAAAAAAAGAAAATATGATCCTGATGATATTACGACCACACATATTTTAACTTTAGTTGATGATTTAAACGGGAATACATACCAGTGCGACTGTTCTCCTTATGTAGGTTACAAATGTGGTAAGGTTGAAATGTTGCATAGAGAAAGATATTATGACGAATATGTTAATATCGATGACCGAGTGGCTGATATTTTAAAAAATATCAGAAATTATTCTTATAAAGTAAATTGTAAGCATATAGGCGAAACGGAAATAGTACAGTTTTTAGACCTGTTAAACGATGCTAAACAATATGAAATATTAAACGGCTACACGTCTTATTGTTACACACTTTTGTTGTCGCAAAATGATAATTTTATTAATCGAAGTAGATTATTATCCTTGATAAATGAAAGAAATCCATATTCAAGACTAGGTGGAGATTCAATAAAATTGCAAGAAAAGGAAAAGCTTATTTTACAACAGATTATGGCTTGGGGAGAGGAGTTAGATGGTTTAATTCCACATGATTTAGATTATCAAAGGCAATTAGAATTAGCACAATGTATTGTACAAGAACTAAAAGACATAGATACTAGCTATGAAAAACATCTTATATTAAATGGAAAAAGAATTCCATTCTCTTATATTAGTCCAAGATTATTTTATGAGCATGGTTTAAATGTAGTATTGTTGAAACCATCATCATTTCGATTAGGGGTATCAGCCACTATAAGAGAAAGATTTTTGCATAGTGGTAAAGGGGCGATTGGGGAATACTTTCCAAATATCGGTGCGCCCTCAGTATTGACCGGAATTAAACCTATGAGAATGTTTCATCCGCACGGATATAAGTATGAACGTTCTATGAATGGACCAGGCGATTTATTTTTAATTCAAGATACAGTAGATAATGTGTTAAAAAAGAAAAGACAATTACGAAATGAATTGGGTAAAAATCTTGTCCATCAAGAGATAATGTGGTATGATGATAATAATATATTGTGGGATCCAATTATAACAAATTTAGTTCATACGACTGATGATCCATCAGAGGCAAGCATGCATTATTTAGCTGCTTACCCTGAACATCAATTAATGACTAGATTTATGTACCCGAATCCAAGATTAGAAAAGGTGTTGAAGAAATGAAAGAATATGAATATAGTTTTAAAGTTGAAAGCATAATTCCTTATGTTGAATTTTGTGAAAATCAAGGCTACGAAAAATTAGAAGAATCATCACAAACAAGGATTTTATATCGAAATGTAAATAAAACTATGGCTAGAATTACTACCAAAGTAAAAAATGGAAATAGAAAAACATCATTGGATTTCAAAGATGATAATCAATCCAATGATGTGTTAAAGGTTTCTAGAGAAACTATTCCACTTGAAGTTACAGAGAATAATAGGGAAGCAATAGATTCTATCCTATCTATGTTAGAATATACTAAAGATAAAACTTTGATTAGAAACAGAGTAGTTTATAAAAAGGGTAACGTAACCTTTGAAATCGATAACTATGACTCTCCGGAAGTAATGTATGTTGTTGCCATTGAAGGAGAAGAAAAAGCTGTTGATGAAGTATATAAAACAGTTAAAGATACAATTAATAATGAAGTAAAAGAATAATAGAGTTTTCGTTCAGACTATTATTCTTTTATAGTACCAAAAGACCAACTAGCGGCCTTTTGGAGCTGGAAGTAATAATGAAAGTCGTTTCTCATGCATTTCTACACAAAATTCATCAGCGACAGAAATAGAAGGTTTTTCGCCATCGCAGCCAATTTGGCATTCTGAGCGATTATCAATATCAATGTCGGCAAAATCTGTTTTAATAACGTCCGCAATGCTTTTACCAGGTAATAAACATTCTCCGAATTTCGCGCTTAAATCTAACAAGTCGTTAACGACGATAATATTGAACATTCCATCGTCCATTTTGTCATCAGGTAAAGCTTCTAAACCAGCAAATTTCTTTCCATTGACAATAGCTAAAATAATACCTTGTTTTGAAAATTGTTTAATACCTTTTCTTGATAGTTTTAATTGATAAGGATTAATTAATGGGTCCCAGAATTGTTTGCGGTTAATAAAACTTTCGCTAATTCCATGCAGAACATATCCACCAACTTTAAGAAATCTTTTTAATTCAGGGGGAGTAGAACTTGGTATATCAGCAGCCAAACCAAGCACCGCTGAATAACCAAACGGAGTACCATTAAGTAAAGTAATATCTCGTTGTCTAATATCTCCATTAATAATTGCTTGAACAGCGTCAGTTGGTTTTTTAGGTAAGTCCAAATTAATGTTCATATCGTTAGAGGCTCCAGTTCCAAAATGGCTGACAACAGGTACGTCAATAATTTTATCCGCGATTAATGCATCCAAAATACCCTCATCACTTAGCTCTACCCAAGCTTGTTGTAGTGCGGCGAAAGTGCCGTCACCACCAGTTGAAATTGGAATTCTTCCCTCAATAAACGACTTTAATATAGTTTTTTTCATATAAGGTAAAAAACCTGCATTCTTAGGCAAATTAGCTGGTATTTCTTTTAATAAAACATCACAGTTATTACTTCTAAATACTTCCATACATTCACATATAACTTGGTGGTTATATTTAGATGACTTTGGATTAACAATAAGCGTAAAATATTTTTTAATTTGATTTCCCATAAAATCACCCCTTTTTCATTGAGGTTTATTATACACTTTTTTTGATAAAAATCAACTTTATAAGAGTGTTTAAAACTAATGAATGTGATATAATTATATTAGGAAGGTGATAATATAATGATGTCGTATAAAAATAAAAGAATATTTGTTTTAGGAATGGCCCGTAGTGGAGTAGCAGTTAGTAAATTATTATCTAAGGATAACCATATTTTATTAACTGATAGAAAATGTGATGATTTAGAATTAATTAGAGAGTTAGAGCAACTAGGTATTAATGTAGTTATTACCGATGAACAAACCGAACTATTAAATGAAAACTACGATTATGTTGTTAAAAACCCAGGCGTTCATCCACAAAATGAAACGGTTTTAAAAGCAAAAAAACTAGGTATTCCAGTTATTAACGAAATTGAAGTGGCTTATAATTTGTTACCTCGAAATGTTAAAATCATTGGTATTACTGGCTCGAATGGGAAAACAACCACCACCTTTTTAACGAATGAAATATTAAAAATAGCAGGGTTACCAATAAAAACAGGTGGTAATTTAGGTGTTCCTGCCTGTGAAATGCTACCAGAGATAAAAGAAAATGATATTTTACTTCTAGAAATATCTAGTCATCAATTATTAGATTTTGATAAATTTAAAACTGATATTAGTGTTTTAACTAATTTCAGCGAAGTTCATTTAGATCATTTTGGAACATATGAAAATTATAAGAAAAATAAACTAAATATTTTTAAACATCATACTAATAAAGATATAGCAATTTTAAATGGTAACGATGAAGAAATAGTAAAAATGACTAAGAACATTCCATCTAAAAAACTTTATTTTTCAAGCGAAAACGAAGCCGATTGTTATATAAAAGATAATAAAATTATGTTTAAAGGTAAAACCATTTGCGAATTAAGCGATATTAGAATTAAAGGAATCCACAACTATGAAAATGTTATGTGTGCGATTATGGTTGCTAAAGAATTTAATGTTAGTAATGAAGTCATCAAAGAAGCATTAGACAATTTTGGAGGAGTTGAACATCGTTTAGAATTTGTTAGACGATTGAATGAAAGAGAGTTTTATAACGATTCTAAAGCGACTAATAATGCTTCAACTATTGTCGCATTATCATCATTTAATACCCCAGTTATTTTATTACTAGGCGGACTTGATAGAGGACAATCATTCGATGAATTAAATGGACATACGGATTATGTAAAAACAGTTGTATGTTATGGTGAAACTAAAAATAAAATTAAAGATTACTGTCAACAACAAAATATCGATGTAACAGTAGTTGATACGCTAGAAGAAGCAGTAAAAGGAGCTTATAATATTTCTTCAGAAAATGATACAATTTTATTAAGCCCTGGTTGTGCTAGTTGGGACCAATTTGAATCATTTGAGGTAAGAGGAAATGAATTTAAAAAAATAGTTGATAGTTTATAGGAGGCAAAAGATGTTGAATTTATATATAGATTTTGATGGTGTAATTGTTAATACAATAGATATTACTTATAAAATGTTAGCGGAAAAAGGTATCCGCCCAAAAGAAACAGAAAAATGTATGAAATTTTATCAAGAACTTGATTGGGAAGATGTTTTAAAGCAATGCGAACCTATTAATAATGCTTGGGACTGTATTTCCAAAATCATTGAAAGTCGAAAATTCAATGTAGCAATTTTAACCCATGTATCTTCAATTAATGAAGCTGAGGCTAAAGTCCATTTTGTTCGTCAGCATTTAGCTGATACAACAATAATTACCGTGCCTAAATCTATTTCTAAAACAAAAATGCTTAAAGCTGCAGGATCAATTTTAGTTGATGACTTTGTATCTAATTTAGAAGAGTGGAAAGAAGCTGGTGGCTACGGAGTTCGATTTGATTTAGATATGGATGGTAAAGGATTTGAAGTTATTGACCGTTTAGATGTCCTAATGGATATGCTTGACTAGCAGTTGTTTATAAAATCGATATACTCGGTTTTATTTTTACGTTTTTTGACGAATACAGTACTTTAATTATAATAATTTTTAAAATGTTTTTTAAAAAATAAAAACTGTGTTATAATCAAAGAGAAAGTAAAGTAATTACTTTATAATATAGGGAGGAAAAGAAATTGAATCATAATAAATATATTATTGGAGCATTATGTGCAGTTTTAGTAATAATGGCTGTAGGATATGCCATATTTTCTACAACATTAAATATTGGCGGTACTGCCAACATTACTTCAACTTGGAATGTCGGATTTGATACAACTAAAATAAGTGGTGCTGGAGTACTTACACCAACTACTGGAATAGCCGGTGGAACTGCACCAACTGGAGCAATTACTTATGGTAATGCTCAAAACGCTACTTTAACAGCAAATTTCATTCAACCAGGAGATAAAATGTTATTTACTTTAACTGTTAAAAATACTGGTACGTTAAAAGCTTTATTATCAACTCCAACATTAACGTTAACAGGGGGTACAGTTTCAGGACAAACTGCAACCAAAGGTAATATAAAATTTACTGTAGCTTTAGCCGCATCTAAACTAGCTGCATCTACTGGTACAACAACATTAAATGTAACTGCAGAATTTATTAATAATACACTTTCTAGTTCAACAACTGAATCAGCAACATTAACAGTTAGTTTAAATGCTAATCAAGATACATCTGCGTAATTTAATAACTAAAAAATGAAAAATAGGAGTTTACACCAAAACTTCTTTTTTCTGAATTTAAATGGGAAAATTGTTAAAATACTGGACTAATAAACTAAAAAAATGTTATAATTATAACTAGCTTGGAGATGAGGCTATGTTAGTATTAGCAAAAGCAGTACTGGCTATGATGCTTGGCTTTGTTTTTACCGTCGTGTTTGGCTATTTTGTAGTAAAATGGTTAAAAAGGCAAAAGCTTGGTCAAAACGTTAGCAAAACTTTAGGAAAGCGTCATGAGACAAAACAAGGAACGCCGACAATGGGTGGAATAATGTTTATCATTCCAATTATGGTAATTATGTTACTTTTAATTGCAATGGATAAAGTAACATTTACCTCTAATTTGTTTATCGTTTTATTTGTATTCATGGCATATGCTATATTAGGATATATTGATGATTACATTATTGTTAAAAAGCATAATAATAAAGGTATATCCATTTTTATAAAGTTATTTGCACAGTTAGTAATTGCACTAGTATTTTTCTATATTTATTTGAGTAGTGGTAATGAACCCGTGTTAGATATTCATACCTTGGGGATTAAACTCGATCTCGGGTGGGTATACGGAATATTCTTACTGTTTGTCTTGGTCGGCAGTAGTAATTCCGTCAATATTACCGATGGATTAGATGGCTTGGCCGGGGGACTATCGGCAATAGCTTTCTTTGCTTTTGGTATTATCAGTTGGGCTTCTATTTGGACCCAAGGAAATGAGGATTTAGCAATATTCTGTTTTGTAACAGTAGGATCATTAATAGGGTTCTTAGTTTATAACAGTCATCCAGCCAAAGTTTTTATGGGTGATACTGGGTCACTTGCTTTAGGGGCAGCCCTAGGTAGTGTAGCGATAATTACAAACCATGAAGTTACATTAATTGTTGTGGCAGGAGTATTCATTCTTGAAACTCTTAGTGTTATTATTCAATTAATTGCAATTAAAAAATTCCATACAAAAGTATTTTTAATGGCGCCGATTCATCATCATTTTGAAAAACTTGGATGGTCGGAAGTTGATATTGTCAGATTGTTTTGGTCCATTGGACTCATACTTAGTATGGCAGCTATAGGCTTTGGCGTATGGCTATAAAAAAGGAGGAAATATTATGAGTAGAACAAAAGAAATAGAAATTAAAGTAGAAGGAAAAGAATGGGAAGAAGCTTTAGATAAAGCTTTTGAAAAGGCTAACGGGAAAGCTAAAATTGATGGTTTTAGACCAGGGAAAGCACCTAAAGAAGTTTTCTTAAAGAAATATGGAAAAGAAGCATTATTTATGGATGCTGCTGACATTGTTATTGAAAATGCCTATGGTAAAATGTTAGAAGACAATAAAGATATTGTTGTTGAATTAGTAGCTAGACCAGATATTTCATTAAAAAACATTGATGAAAAGGGAGTTGAATTTAATTTTGTTTTAACTTTAAAACCAGAAGTTAAATTAGGAAACTATAAAAAATTAAAAGTTAACAAAGAGAAAGCAGAAGTTAATGCGGAAGAAATTGAAGAAGCAATTAACAACATGCGTCAAAGATATGCTGAAAATGTTTTAAAAGAAGGCAAAATCGCTAATAATGATATCGCAATTATTGATTTTGAAGGTTTTGTTGATGGTGAACCTTTTGAAGGTGGAAAAGCCGAAAATTATTCATTATCAATTGGTAGCGGAACTTTTATTCCAGGCTTTGAAGAACAATTAATTGGTTCTACAGCTGGAGATGAAAAAGATGTGGAAGTTACATTCCCCGAAGATTACCATGCTGAAGATTTAAAGGGTAAAAAAGCGATTTTTAAAGTTAAAGTTCATGAAATTAAAGAAATTAAAGTTCCAGAATTAAACAGTGATTTTTTTGCTGACTTAGACATGGAAGGAATCGACTCTAAAGAAGCTTTAGAAGCTCAAATTTCTGAAAACATTTTAACTCATAAAGAAGCTGAAATTGAAAACAAATACATGGATGCTTTATTAGACGAAGCAGCTAAAAGTGTAGAAGTTGAAATCCCTGAAGTTATGATAGAAGAAGAATTAGACCGTATGGTTAATCAATATCGTGAACATTTACAAATGCAAGGGATTTCTTTAGAGCAATTTTATCAATTTACTAATTCGGATGAAAGTGCTTTAAGAACGCAAATGCGTGAAGAAGCAGTTAAACGTATTACTTATAGATTAATGCTTGAAGAAATTGCGAAACAAGAAAAAATTGAAATTTCAGATGAAGATGCAGAAAAAGAAGCAGATAATTATGCTGAAAAATATCAAATGGAAAAAGGAGAATTCCTTAAACTATTTGGTGGATTAGATATGATTAAATATGATTTACAAATGCGTAAAGCTATGGAAATTATTAAAGAATAAAAAGAAAAGATAATATAGAGTTAGTTTGGTCAAAACGAACACTTAAAAAAGAGCATATGAGAAATCATGTGCTTTTTGATATACTAAAAAACAAATATAAAATTATTTTTTTATTTTTATTTTCTTTCATACAAAATTATTTACAGACTTTTACGGTTCTTCCCAAATTAATGTCAATTTTTCTGTAAACTTCATTTTAAAATATTGATTTTCTCAGGGGGGGGGGGGGTATA
>CAZIDO010000035.1:0-10190 GCA_964538005.1 uncultured Muribaculaceae bacterium | reverse complement strand
ATTCATTTATCAATTTTATTGTTCACCAACACTATTTGACAAAGAACCCTTTTAATACTAAAGCTGGTTCACTGCTAAGTATTTGATCTTTATCATATGGAACAACTTTGCAATATAGTAAATATCTGTTGTCAGTTGTTGCATCAAAAGCATCAACACAAGTAAGCATAACAGCCACTTTATCATCTGGGTTTATTTCCACTGAACTTACAAAATCAGATGCATTTCTAACACCATTTATATCATTTAAGAAGTCTTCTTGATTATTATAATCACCAACTGAATTAAAAACTTGATTGGCCTCAAATACTCCACCCGCAAATGGTTGTAATTGATACATAGCGTTTTGCGTAATAAATTCCATCGTTTGATGACCCTCATAATATTCTTGACTTTTATAATTTAAAAACTTACTGAACATTGAGCCATCTAAACGATTATGACCATAAAGCACAGTCAGTTGCTCACTAAAATCATTACCATTACGACAATCTGTATAAACACTTCCCACATCATTTGGTTCCCCATTAGGTAAATGCTTTAAATAATATTGATTATCTTCAGCGTCCATAACTGGATAAGTAGAATCAAGGGTATCAGAAATAATATATCCTTCAAGATTTGGTTTATCTAAATCAAGTCCTAATTCATGAGCCTTTTGTCTAGTTGCTAAAGCAATTTCCTGTTTTAAAATCTGATCACTATCAAGTTCTCCAGTATTAGTTTCTATCCCAGCTTGGTCTTCGGATTGATTAGAATTTTCATTATAAGTTGCATAATAATTTGCGGCTTCTACATAAGGACCTACATATGATGCAACACCACCAATCCCTATTCCTATCAATGCAACTGTACAAGCACCAATACCAACATTTAGTTTTAATTTTTGTAATTTAAACTGTCTTTCACTAAGCTTTTTACTATTAATGTTTTTTATAGTCATATAATCCCCTCTTTTTATGGGAGTTATTCTAACATGTTTTTTAATTATTTGCAAATTAAAAAGGCTTTGCGCCTTATAGTTTTAATTTTTTAGCTATTCTATCACTAATTCCAGTAAACATATTAAACATCATTACCGCTAACATTAATAAAATAAGTCCTAAAATAATTAAGTGTGGAGTTAATAGTGTTAATGAGAATAAATTTCTAAACACTACAGCCCCGATAATAAATATAACAATTAAGCCAACAAATAATAGTCTTCTTAAATTATTAAATGGCACACATATACGGTATAACAACATGAAGCCCGTAAAGCCGGTTAATAATACAGCTAAAGTTGAAACTTCTTCTGGACTAATTCTAATTATATCTGGTAGAACCGTAAGAATTAATATATTGGCGACAATTGTTAATGCCGTTGGCACACATTTTTTAAGTACATTAGCAATGATACTACCATTAATTCTTTCATTATTCGGCTCTAAAGCTAAAATAAATGAAGGTATTCCAATTGTTACCATACTAGTTAGAGTAAGTTGTATTGGAATAAATGGATAAGACCTTGCTAAAAATAAGAAAATCATTGCTAATAAAGTAGCATAAGTTGTTTTACATAGGAATAATGATGAAGATCTTTGGATATTATTAATACTTCTTCTTCCTTCAGCTACAACTTTAGGCATAGAGGCAAAATTAGAATCCAACAATACTAATTGTGATACATTTCTAGCTGCATCACTACCACTAGCAATAGCGACACTACAATCAGCCTCTTTTAATGCTAAAACATCATTTACTCCATCACCCGTCATGGCAACAGTATGGCCTTTTGCTTTTAAAGCTAAGATTAATTCCTTTTTTTGATTTGGTTTTACCCGACCAAAAACATTGTATTCAGATGCTAACTGATTAATCGGAATATCGGTATTACTTAAATCAATATATTTAATGTTTTCTAAACCAACTTTTTTAGCAACACCCGCTACCGTAACTGGATTATCACCTGAAATTAATTTAATATCAACGCCTTGATCTTTAAAGTATTCTAGGGTTGCTCTAGCATCTGGTCTTATTTTATCATTAATTAAAATTAAAGCCATTGGTTCGATATCAGTCGGTAATTTTTTATTTAATTTTGTTTTTGATTTTGCTAGCAATACTACTCTATTTTCTTCTATATAACTTTCCAATTCTTTTTTAATATTTTTAGTATTTTTTAAAATAATTTCGGGAGCCCCAATAATATAACTTTCTTTTTCAAAGGAAATCCCAGACCATTTTGCTTGTGAAGAAAATGGAACAATTTCTGATACTTTATAATCATTTTCTCTTGAATATTTTTTGCTAATTGCTTCCATCGTTTGATTATCGCTTTCCATGTGGAAACTCATTAAGCCTAAAGCATCAGTAATATCGCTCATTTTAGTCAAATTAAGTGGAACAACATTTGACACTTCCATTTCACCTTTAGTCAAGGTTCCCGTCTTATCTAAACAAATAGTATCAACACGTGCCAAAGTTTCAATACAATATAATTCTTGAACTAATACTTTATATTTTGATAATCTAATAACACTTATGGCTAAAACAGTACTGGTTAATAAAACTAACCCCTCTGGAATCATTCCAATTAAAGCTGCAACAACGCTGACAACTGACTCATCAACGGTATTGCCATCTAATCCTAATTGATGAATAAATAATAATACTCCAATTGGAACAATGGCAATTGAAATATATTTAATGATTCGATTAATAAAATTCATAATTTCTGAATTTACTTTTTTAATATATTTAGCTTCAGCTGATATTTTAGCTGTATAGTTATCGGTGCCAACATGAATGGTTTCCGCTATACAATGCCCTGATACAATGAAACTACCAGACAATAATTCATCACCTACCACTTTGGTTTCTGGCTCAGATTCTCCAGTAATTAATGATTCATTAACTAAAACTTCGCCTTCTAAAACTTTACTATCAGTAGAAATTTGATTACCTGGTCCTAATTTACTAAGATCCCCCATAACCATTTCATGAATATCAATAGCTTGCACTCCCCCATCTCTAATTACATTAGCTTTGGTAGAATTTAATAATGATAATTTGTCAACAGTTCTTTTACTTCTAATTTCTTGAAAAGTACTTATAAAAGTATTACATAAAACAACCCCCATAAATAATAAGTTTTTATAAGACCCAACAAAGAAAATAGCTGATGCTAAAACAAGGTTAAGCATATTAAACAATGTGAAAAAATTGGTCATAAATATTTGGCCAATGCTTTTTGTTTTTACATCCGTTTTAACATTAACTAATCCCTTCGCTTTTAAATCTATTACTTGGGCACTAGTTAAGCCTTGTAGCTTGCTTTTTTCCATAAATACCTCGCTATAAATATTGTATCATATGAATTAGGTATTTATCAATACGTTTTGCCTTACATTTTTGTAAGGAATGTGACAATTATTTTACAAATATATTTATACTTTTTGTAAAATATAAAAACACACTAACAAAATTATTAGTGTGTAAAAATATAGGAGGAATTGTAACTCCTACAACTATATCTTAACCTAATTTAAATAATTTATACAAAATTCTTGACAAAAGCCGTTATTAATCGTATTGTTGTATTAATCAAGTGATACAGTCGGGAGATGGTAGTTTGAATTGGGAATTTGATAATGATAGACCAATTTATATACAATTAGTCGAAAAACTAAGGCTATCGATCATTTCTAAAACTTATAGTCCTGGTGAAAGATTGCCGTCGGTTCGTGATTTAGCAATTAACTCTAAAGTAAATCCTAATACTGTGCAAAAGGCTTTAACCGAATTAGAAAGTATGGAGTTAATTTACACAGAAAGAACTAATGGTAAATTTGTTACTGAAAACGTAAACTTAATTGATAGTTGTAAAAATGAATTAGCTAAAACAAAAGTAGAAACATATCTTAGCGATATGAAAAATCTTGGTTTTACCAAAGAAGACGCGATTAAATATTTAAAAGACAAAAGAGAGGGTGAATAATATGTCTTTATTAAAATGTGAAAATTTATGTAAAAGTTATGGTAATAAAGAAGTTTTAAAAGATGTTAATCTTGAACTTCCGGTCGGCAAAATTATTGGTTTACTTGGACCTAATGGAAGTGGAAAGTCAACATTAATCAAACTAATTAATGGTTTACTTACCCCATCAAAAGGAACCGTAACAATTAATGGTAATAAAGTTGGAATTGAATCTAAAAAGGTTATTTCTTACTTGCCTGAAAGAACTTATTTAGATTTGAATATGAAAGTTAATGAAATTATTAAGTATTTTAGTGATTTCTATGATAACTTTGATGAAAAAGTTGCTTACAATTTATTAGAAAAATTAAATATTAATGCCAATGACAAGCTAACAACGATGTCTAAGGGTATGAAAGAAAAAGTTCAATTGATTTTAGTGATGAGTCGTCAAGCTGACTTATATATTTTAGATGAACCAATTGGTGGTGTCGATCCAGCAACTAGGGACTATATCTTAGACACTATTTTAACTAATTTCCATGAAGGTGCGAGTATAATTATTTCAACTCATTTAATTGGTGATATTGAAAAAATATTAGACGAAGTTGTTTTCATTAAAAATGGTGAAATTTATTTGACCGATAATGCTGACGACCTTAGAACTAAAAGAGGCATGTCAATCGATGAAGTATTTAGGGAGGAATTCAAATGCTAAAAGTATTAAAATATGATTTAAAATCAATGGGTAAATCACTAACTTTATTGTATGTCGGTTTATTAGTAATGGCTGCCACTCTAAGATTGTTATCAATTGCTGGTGAACACATTACATTCTTTAAGCTTATCGGTCAATTTATGCTTATATTCTTTATCATTATCTTAGTAGGGGCATTTTTCTATACTTTCTTTATTTCTATTAAAAGATATTATAAAAGCTTGTACGGTGATGAAGGTTATTTAACCCATACCCTACCAGTTAAAATAAATTCCCTACTCACTTCAAAAATAATTAGTTCAATCATCTATATTATTATAACTACGATAGTAGCGGCACTTGCCGTATTTATTACATTCGATTTAACAAATATATTAAAAAGTATTAATGAATTAATAGTAACCTTTAGTTCAATGTTAAACATTAGTAATGTAACTTTATATTTATTAGCAGCGTTATTTATGCTTTTAAGTTATATCTCATATATTATGTTGGTATATGCAAGTATTTCTTTAGGACATTCACACAATAAAAATAAATTAGTTATGAGTGTAGTTTATGGTGTTGTTTTATACTATGCAGGTCAAGTTATTAGTCTAATATTCCTAAGTTTTATGTTTATTAGTAATCATGATTTATTAAATCAACTTAACCAACCAACCCCACCTGTTGAACTTATGAGTCCAATCTTTATATTCACTTTTATCGTTAATACAGCGTTATTAGTTTTATACTATTTCTTATCTTATAACCGTTTAAAACATTTAAATATTGCATAGAAAGAGCCCTGAATAAATTCAGGGCTTTAACGTAGGAGTAACTCCTACAATAATAATATATCCAATATAATTAATTATATACATTATTTGAACACTTTTTTTCTTAAATAATAAGATATTAAGAAAGAAGGTATTTTAATGTTAACATATTTAACCCTAATTTTAGCATTATCATTAGATACTTTTATGGCTGCTTTATCATACGAAGCTAATAAAATCAAAATCCCTATTACTTCTAACTTAGTAATTAGTTTTATTTGTTCATTAACTTTAGTAATTTCTATTTTATTTGGAAATCTATTAAGTAATATTATTCAACCAGATATTTTAAAATGGGTTTCCTTTTTAATTTTATTTGGCATTGGAATATTCAAAATATTTGATAGTCAAGTAAAAAAATGTTTAAAAAATAAAAGTTCTAAGCAAGTTCATTTTAAAATTTTCAATTTCAAATTTATTTTACAAATATACGCTGATTATCCAGAAGCCGATATTGATAAATCTAAATCATTATCGATACTTGAAGCTATTTCTTTAGCACTCGCTTTATCAATTGATGGATTAAGTGCTGGATTAGCGTTCGCTAGTAATATAAGTTATATATCTTTGATATTTATTTTAGGTTTATTTATTAATATTGCCTTTATCCTTTTATCCAAATTATTTGGATATATATTTAGTAAAACTCATTTTGACCTTTCTTTTATTGGTGGTTTTTTATTTATTATTTTAGCTTTATTTCGTTTATAAAGCTTTTTTTAATCAAAAAAACCGTTATTTAGCGATTTTCTTTTTCAATTATTTGTTTAGCGAATTTTTGAATTTCATCTTTCATCGGAAAAGGATTATGTCCCATATTTGCAATTACTTTGATTACATCATCTTTAGCAAATCCCTCTTTCTTATAAATGATATTAATGATTGTGGCACGTTCATACATTTCTTTAGCTAAACCATCAACAAAAGCATCTCTAACCTCTTTATCATGTAAAATTGGCATCACTGCGGTATTATAACCCTCGGCCGATTCATGATCGCCAATATAATAAAGTTTAGGCAATTCACGATATATAGTTGCAGGAAATTCTCTACCCATTATCTTACTATAATCATAAGTTCCAACCGGATAAATTAAATCAACATTATTTCTTTTAGCTATGGGAACTGGCACAACTGCATTCATTCCTCCCGCACATACCCCACAGAAATGTTCAGGATGCAAAAAGGCTAAACGGATTGCTAAATTACCAGAAGTTGAAAAACCATATAAAAATGATTTTGCATTTAATTGTATTTGAAATTCATTATAAATAATTTTTTTAACATCTTCAATAGCTTTTAATAGTTGTAAATCTGTACGATATAATGGATTATCTTTATAATTAACTACTGAATTTCTAGATAACTGTCTGGGATATCTTTCGTGATAATCTGAATCACCAGAATATTTTGAAGTATCATTCGTTGGTAATAACGGAATAAAACAAGGCACATTTAAAAAACTAAAAAATTGAATTAATTGACTACATTTTAATGCCTTTATTATATAGTTTTTGTCAACCATATCCCCATATGATATGATATCCATATCGCCACTATTACCTTCGATAAACAAAGTCTTATTTTCTATAGTCCTTGGAATATATAACAAATATTGAAAATTAAAGCCCTTATCTTTTGACGGATTTATTAGTTTTAATGCTCCAGCACCATATTCGGATAAATCATTTAGAAAAACATCAAATAAGTCGTCAATTTTTTTCATTGCTTCTTCAGTGCCGTCGTCTATTAAAAGCTCAATTTTATCAGTGATTATTTCTAATAATACTTTTGTTTTATCACAGCTATAACTATTATCTTCTCTTAAAAATACCGGATGGCGCTCATCGTATAGGCTCATGAAACTATTAATAATATTTTTTAAAATTTCAAAATTATCATCAATGGTATTTCGAAACTCTTTCATTACTTTCCATATGGCATCAAAAGGGTAATCTAAGTTTTCATCAGCCATTTGCTTTGATATTAAATATATGTCTTTCATTTAAACACCTCCATACAATTATAACATACTGCTTATATTTTAATCAAAAAAAACCGTTATTTAGCGGCTCGATATATTGATGATTTTGCATATGTGATACCTGGTGATGAAAATTCTCCATGGATTTTACACTGAACATATTCAATAGCATCAGGAACATAAGTTGTAGCTAGTTTCCATAATTCAACTTTTTCTTTATGCTTGGTACAAAAATATGTCTTCTGAGTTTCTGTAAGAGTTTCTTGATTTAAGGTTTCGGTTAATTTAGCATCTAACTTCCCCATCATTTTTTCATCAAAGTCGGCAAACTCACTGAAAGGATCATCCGGATTTACTACACATAACATTTGTCCACACTGAATTGATAATTCAATAGCTTTTTTTTCTTTTCTTCTTTGTGCCTCTTCACGTTTTTGAACCTCAGCAAGTTTTTTCTTAACTTCTAAATATTTTTGACCAGATATTGTTGGACGCTTAGCTTTTTGCAATTGTTCATTTGAATAATCGCGGTGTATTTCTTTAATAAGGGACTCTTGCAAAGGTGAAAGTCGTCCCTTTTGTGTTTTTTTAATATGTTGTTCTACTATATTTAGTGGAAAGCCTGTTTCTTCAGCTATTTCTTCTACTGTCAAGGACGTTTGATTAGTCACCATTTCATAACATAACACTAATAATTCTTGAGTTTTTCTATAATTGCCACCACTAAGTTCTGATATTTGACCAGCTAAATTTTCCATTGTTTTCCCTCGCTTTTGTTTTTATATTATACATTTTTTGTTTTGGAAAGTAAAGTTTTGCTTAAAAATATGGTTTTTCTTTTAATTCAATTGATTTTTTCTTACATTTATTGGATAATATAAAAAGGGAGGGAAACTATGACTAGAGAAGAATACGCAGATTTATTAATACCAAATATAGAATACGATAGAAATCACTATGAAAATTTTTATCCACAAAGAAATTTAGACGAAAAAGCTATCGTTACCAGATACGCTCCAAGTCCCACAGGATTCGTTCATATTGGAGCACTACTTCAATCATATATAGCATGGAAGATGGCTAAACAAACAAATGGAGTTTTCTTTTTAAGAATTGAAGACACTGACCAAAAAAGAACAATTGAAAATGGCATTAATTTAATTATTGAGGATTTAAATAAGTTCAATATTAACTTTGATGAAGGCGCGACTATGGAGGGTGATAAGGGTAACTATGGACCATACATTCAAAGTGCCAGAAAAGATATTTATCAAGCTTATATTAAAGATTTAATTATTAAAGATTTAGCCTACCCTTGTTTCTGTTCTGAAGAAAATAATAGTCAAATGAGGAAAGAACAAGAAAACAAAAAAGACCGTATTGGTTATTATGGTAAATGGGCTAAATGCCGTAATTTATCTATGGAAGAAGCTATTGCTAAAATAAATAATGGTGAGAACTATGTTATTAGATTAAAGTCACCAGGAGACTTTAATAAGAAATTTACCTTTAAAGATTGCATCAAAGGAACCGTAGAACTTCCAGAAAATGATATGGATATTGTTTTAATGAAATCAGATGGATTACCTACTTATGATTTAGCACACGCAGTTGACGATCATTTAATGGGTACAACTCATGTAATTAGGAGTGATGAATGGTTCCCTAGCGTTCCAAAACATACTCAATTATTTAGAATGTTGGATTTTAAAGTTCCAAAATATGCTCATATATCTCCTTTATTAAAAGAAGATAATGGAACCAGAAGAAAAATAAGTAAACGTAAAGATCCTGAGGCAGCAGTTAGCTTTTATCATGAGTTAGGTATTCCAAATGAAGCTGTTATGTTATATTTAGGAACTGTCGCTAATTCAAATTTTGAAATGTGGCTAGAACAAAATAAAGATAAAGATCCTAATGAATTTGTTTTAGACTTTAAAAAAATGGCAGTTGGTGGGACAATGTTTGACCACGATAAATTAGTTAATATATCTAAAAACTATATTAGTAGATTAAAAGCTGAAGAAGTTTATAATAAAGCTTTAGAACATGCCAAAATATATGATGAAGACTTTGCTAATTTATTAGAACAATATAAAAATTATACTATTAGCGTTTTAAATATTGAAAGAGAACAAAAGAAACCACGTAAAGATATTGCATATTTCAGTGATGTCAAAGAACAAGTATGGTATATGTATGACGAATCATTTAAACCTACTAATTATGAATGGCAGAATATTACTGATAAAAATGAAATTAAAAATATTCTAGACACTTATCTAAATGAATATTATAATTTAGATGATGATAAAGATACTTGGTTTACTAAAATGAAAGATTTAACTGATAGTTTAGGATATGCCGGAGATATGAAAGCTTATAAAGAAAATCCTGAAAACTTTAAAGGTAACATTACCGATATCAGTATGGTCTTAAGAGTTGCTTTAACTAGTAAATGTATGACTCCAGACTTATATGAGATTATGCATTTGTTAGGAATTGATAGAATGAAAAAAAGAGCCGAAATGGCTTTACAATAATTTAAAATTATTATATAATTATAAAGAACAAAAAAGTTCTTTATATGCAGGTGTAGTACAACGGTTAGTATATGGCCTTGCCAAGGCTAAGATGCCGGTTCGATTCCGGTCACTTGCTCCAGTGACGTTTCTGTTCGAACTTTTAAAGTTTGAACTTGAGATACATATC
>CAZIDO010000034.1:0-10489 GCA_964538005.1 uncultured Muribaculaceae bacterium | reverse complement strand
CAGTAAATAGTCCAACCAATGGCCAAGGATTATATATCAATAATAAAGTAAATATAGCCGGAGATCCAACTCAAGGAACAATCAAATATTTTCGCGGCGGAACGTATTGTGCCTACACTAATTATGATACAGAAACAGATACCGGAACAAGATGCATAGCTGCTGGCGGAACTTGGACAGATTATCATTGCTCGTTATCAGATTCTCAAAGTGCTTGTACGGGAGCAGGTGGAGCATATTATGAACTGAAAAACAATGTGATGTTTGCTGGATTTGCCTGGCGGATAATAAGAATTAATGGTGATAATAGTATTCGTTTAATTTATAATGGAACAGGTACAACCGCTAGAGGATTAAATGCCAGTATTGGAGCAAGAGCTTTTAATGGAAGCAAAGATGATAGTCAATATGTTGGATATGTATATGGAACTACAAGTAGTACAGTCAAAGGGTTTGTAGATACTTGGTATAATACTAATTTATCATCATATGCAAATAAATTAACCGATGCCGGATTTTGTGGCGACCGAAGTGGAACCACATCAGCTTATGGAGCTTATACAAGATTGTATACCAGTAAAACGCCAACCTTTAATTGTCCGGATATGTCCAATGATTTTTATACAACAACAAGTAATAATGTTGGTAATAAAAAATTAACCTATCCAATTGGACTAATAACAACTGATGAATTAGCTTATGCCGGGGGAGTATATGGAATAAAAAATTTTACATATTATTTGCAAAATAGTAGTTTTTCATCTTCTTATGGATACTACTGGACAATGAGTCCATATAGCTATAATAACGATTATGGTGGCGGTTATGTTGCTTACGTTTGGAATGTTGCCAAAACCGGTTCTTATTCTGGTCGTAATATTAATGATAACGGGGTTGCTCATTCTTCAGGGATGGCTCGTCCGGTAATCAATTTAAAAGCAGATGTTCTAATATCAAGTGGAACAGGAACTTTAACTGATCCATGGGTTATCCAATAGTAATAGATAATAAATCATGTTTTTTTAGATGGGCAATTATAGACTTTGTCTTATCAATTTGGTACAATGAACTTGGTGGAAGTAAATGCTACAAACTAAAATTAAAATTGATGAAAGTATTAAAGTAAGTAATGCAATACATAATTTTTTAATGCCTGAAAAAGTATATTTTAAAACTACTGAAAACCTAAATAATTTTGAGAATAATTTTGTTTATAAAGGAGATTATCTTACTTCCAAAATAATAAGTTCAGTTAGTGGCTATCTTAGTTTTAATAATAATTTAATTGAAATAGTCAATGATTATCGCGAATTAAAAAAGAGTGATAAAGGGGTTAATAAAATTAATAATAATTATGATTTAAAATACCTAAAGAATATTTTAAATGATCTTAATATTAATTATGAAGAAAAAAACTATCAAGAATTAATTATAAATGCTATTAGCAGTAATCCTTATGATGTAACTAATATATTTTTATTTAGAGAAAATATTTATCTGCTACTGGAAACTTTAAATGCTTTAAGAAGTAGTTTAAATATTGAAAAAACAATTATTTATGTTTCAAGTAATTATAGTAATATTATTGATAAAATTTTAAATAAAATGGGTTCATTTCCTTATCTCAATTTAAAAGTAGTAGAAACTATATATCCTTTAGCAAATAATAAAGTACTAAAAAGATATTTAAATACATCCAAAAAACAATTATTTATTTCTTTAAATGATTTATATAATATTGGTTACTATTTTAAAAAAGATATTTATCCAATTGAAAAATTAATAACTGTTTCTGGACCACTAGTTGAAAATCCTTTAGTAGTTTATGTAAAAATAGGTACTTTATTAAAAGACATTTTAAATGATATTGATTTAAAAGAAGGTAAGCCATTATATATTTTAAATAATTTGGTCAATGGTTTGGTAATAAAGCCAGATGAATATTTAATTAACAATGATACAGAAGCTATTTTAGTTATTACTGATGAAAAAGAAATTAGTTTTGAATGCATTAGATGTGGTTTGTGTCATAAGGTATGTCCTTTAAAAACTACTTATGGCAGTAATAAATGTATTAAATGTGGACTCTGCAGTTATCATTGTCCAGCTAAAATAAATAAGGGGAGTGAAGTAAATGAAACAAGCGATTAAAAGTAATAATAGTATTTCCAAAATTATTATTAGATATTATTTGATTCTATTGCCTTTAATTATTTATGGTTTTTATAAAAATGGTATATTTTTATATAATAAGGGGCTAATTGATATTATTTTAATGTTTAAACCTTTAATTATCTGTTTATTTAGTGTTGGATTAGGATATTTAATAGAATATATTGATTTAAAGACTAATAAAAAAGATTTTAGTAATTTAAAGGCAAGTTATTTACCATTATCAATTTTACTTGTAACAATGATGCTGCCCAACCTTAGCTATTTATTGTTAGTTATAATTATTGTTTTAACTGGTATTATTTTAAAATTTTTAATGAAATTAAAAATTAATATTAATAAAGAGAGTTTAATTAAAGTTATTATAGTTGTTATCTTACTGCTTTTTAATTTAAACAGTTATAAGAATGTTTATGAATTAAATGAAATTTTACATTATGATTTCTTAGATCATTTAATGGGTTTTAACAGTGGCGGAATATGTAGCTCTAGTATCTTTTTAATGATTGTTGGTTTTATTTTTTTAACACTGGAAAAAACATATAAAAAAGAAATACCATTATATATTTTTATTAGCTATTTTATTTTAAAAACTGTTTATGCTACTTTAATCGGTGATATTAATATTCTAAAAGAGGCATTACTTAATACTAATTTGTTCTATGGAATGATTTTTATTGCTAGTATTAATTATAGTTCACCATTAAAAGCAAAAGTTCAGATTTTATACGGGATTGGAATAGGTATTTTAACTTTTGCTTTTGATTTTATTACTCTAAATGAAAGTATCTTTATGGGAATTCTAATCATGAGTTTAGTAGCCAATTTTGAACAAAAATTGCTAAAAACTAATAAGAAAAAGCATTTTTTGTGAAAATCCATCTGAAAAAAAAGGAAATTGGGCATTAGCCTAGAATATATATAAGTAGAGGCTGATTTTATGGGGTTTTTAAATCAAGATGAAATAAATCTTCTTAGAAGCAATGCTAACATAGTAGATATAATTGGTGGATATATTCCTTTAACTAAAAAAGGCAAAAATTATTTTGGAGTTTGTCCTTTTCATGATGACCACAGTCCCAGCATGAGTGTTAGTGAAGAAAAACAAATATTCAGGTGTTTTACTTGTGGTGAATCGGGCAATGTATTTACTTTTGTTGAAAAATATGAAAACATGAATTTTTTAGAAGCAGTTAGAGTAGTTGCCAATAAAATTGGCTATCAGTTAAAAAACAGTTATGCTGTCAGTAAGAATTCTAAATATGATGAATATTATAAAGTTATGGATTTAGCTTTAAAGTATTATCAAAATAATTTAAAAACAACTTTGGGATTAGGTGCTAAGGAATATCTTAATAAAAGAGGTATCAATGATGAAACGATTGATGAATTTCAAATTGGTTTGGCTCTTGATGAAAAAGATAGTCTTTATCAGCTATTAACTAAAAAAGACTATAGCAGTAAGATTATTGATACAGTAGGTTTATCTTATACTAATGAAAACGAGACTATTGATTTATTTAGAGGAAGAATCATGTTTCCCGTTCATGATAAAAGTGGTAATCCGATTGGTTTTAGTGCCAGAATTTATCGTAATGAAGATGCTCCTAAATATATAAATACTAAAGAAACAATCATTTATAAAAAAGGGGAGATACTATTTAATTTAAACAGAGCTATTGATGCTATTAAAAAAGTTAAAAGTATTATTCTAGTTGAAGGACAGATGGATGCCATTAGGTTATCTATAAATGGCTTTAAAAATGTTGCGGCTACTTCTGGGACAAGCCTTACTAAAAATCAGATTGATTTATTAAAAAGTCTGAGGTGTAAGATAATTTTATGTTTAGATAGTGATGAAGCCGGTGATAATGCTACTTATAATATAGGGGAAGAATTAGTTAAAGAAAATTTGGAGGTATTTGTCATAAGATTGGCTGGTGCTAAAGATCCTGATGAATATCTAATTAAAAATGGCAGAGATGCTTTTGAAAATAATTTAAAAAATTTAACTAAATATTTTGATTTTAAGATTATTTATTTAAAAAATAATAAAGATTTGAATAATACTGTTGATTTGGCCAAATATATTAATGATGTTTTATTTCATCTTAGCAGTGAAGAAGATCCTTTATTAAAAGAAATTACTATTAATAAATTAAGTGAAGATTACAGTCTTGATAAAGAGATTTTAAAAGATAAATTAAAGAAGTTGGAAGAAAACAAAGAAATTCCTGCTAAAGTTATTTTAACTAATGAATTTAAAACTAAAAAAACTAAATATGATGAGGCGATTGAATATATTTTATATTTTATGATGAATAGTGTTGTTTATATCCGAATGTTTAAAAAGAAACTGGGCTTTATTCCCCTTGTTAAATATCGTGATTTATGTAATGATATCCTTTGTTATTATGAACTCAATAAAACCATTAATCTAGCTGACTTTATTTCATTTATCGGTGGTAGAGAAGATAAACTGAAGTTAGTTAATGAAATAGTAAATAATACTAATGAAGAATTAATGAATGAAAAAGAAATGGAAAATTTTATTAAAATTGTGGATGAATATATAGTTAAAGCAAAAATCGAAGAATTAAAAAAACAAATGAAAGATGAGCTGGATATTAATAATAAAATGATTATTGCTGATAAGATTACAAAATTAAAAAAAGGAAGTGTTAAAAATGATTAATGAAATAAAATCATTCGAAGAAAGAAAAAAAGAATTATTGAGTATCGGTAAAGAAAAGGGATATATTACTTTTGAGCAATTGGCAGAAGCAATAAAAGATCTAGAACTGGATACCGATGCTTTAGATGAATTATATAATTTATTTGTTCAAAACAATATTGATGTTGTGGCTAGTGAAGACGCTAGTGAAGCAGGCGATGGCGAAACCTTAAAAGAAGAGCCGTTAATCCTAAGTGATGAAGACTTAACTAAGGATATTATAATTAATGACCCAGTAAGAATGTATTTAAAAGAAATTGGTCGCATTAGTCTATTATCAAATGAAGAAGAGTTAAACTTATCAATTAGAGTAGCTAATGAAGATATTGAAGCTAAAAGGATTCTTGCTGAATCAAATCTTCGTTTAGTTGTTAGTATTGCTAAAAGATATGTTGGACGTGGAATGCTATTCTTAGATTTAATTCAAGAGGGTAATATTGGTTTAATGAAAGCCGTTGAAAAATTTGATGTCACCAAAGGTTATAAATTTTCAACTTATGCAACTTGGTGGATTAGACAGGCTATTACTAGAGCAATTGCTGACCAAGCTAGAACAATTAGAGTTCCCGTTCACATGGTTGAAACAATTAATAAATTAGCCCGTGTTGAACGTCAATTAACTTTAGAATTAAATAGAGAACCAACTGAAGAAGAGTTATCTAAAAAAATGGGGACTTCAGTTGAAAAAATTAGAGATATTTATAAAATTAGTCAAGAACCAGTTAGTTTAGAAACGCCAATTGGTGAGGAAGACGATTCTCATTTAGGAGATTTTATTCCCGATGAAACTAACATGAGTCCTGAGGATTTTGCCGTTAATGAGTTATTAAAAGATGAAATTTCAGAAGTTTTACTTACGTTAACCGAACGTGAAGAGAAAGTCATTCGTCTTAGATTTGGTTTAGAAGATGGTCGTCCACGCACTTTAGAAGAAGTTGGTCAATTATTTGGTGTAACTCGTGAGCGTATTCGTCAAATTGAAGCCAAGGCTTTACGTAAATTACGTCATCCTTCTAGAAGTCGTAAACTAAAAGATTATATGGGGGACTAATGAAATTATCTAAACGACTACAAAAAATCTGTGATTTCATTCCAAATGATAGTAAAGTTATCGACGTCGGAGCTGATCATGCTCTGGTAGATATTTATTTAAATAAATATAAAAATTGTACTTGTTTGGCCACAGATATATCAGCAAGCTGTATCCAAAAATGTCAGCAAAACATTTTAATGGCTAAGGCCGATGTCCAAACTTTAGTAACAGACGGTTTAAATAACATTAATTTAACTAATGAAATAATAATTATAGCTGGGATGGGTGGACATCGAATTTTAAATATTTTAGATAAAAATATAACAAATGATTTAATTATTAGTTCACACTCTGATACTCCATTAATTAGAAAATTAATGTATGAAAAAGGGTATCATATTTTTAAAGAAGAAGCGGTTTTTGAAAAAAAATACTATATTATTACTTATTATAAATATGGTAAGGCCAGAAAAATCGATTATTTTATAAGTCCTTTTTTAACAAATGATTATAAATATATGAGACATTTATTGAATATATATCAAAATAAATATTTAAATGAAACAAAAATATCGAAGAAAATTAAAAATTATTTGATAATTAATAAAATTAAAAAGAAAGTAAAATAACTTTCTTTTTTAGACGAAAAATGTTGGGCCGTTACTGTAATTAGTTTGGCTTGCATCTTCAGTTTCCCCCGTAGTAGTTGCGTTAGTGTTTGAAACAGTATTCTTTTTACTAGTGGAAGGAGTATCTACTTTTTTAAATTCATTCATTACTCTAAACATTGTTTTAGCATTCTTCATTACGGGAGTAACTTGTTTGATAAGCGGAATTGCTTGATTAACAATCCCAAGCGTTTTTTGAGTCCCATTAATAATTGTGCCGAGGGTTAACCCGCCACCTTTTAAGGCTCCAAATAATCCAGTACGAGTTGCCCCAAGCATTGGACTCATCATAGTATATGGGTTATAGTAATTCATTTTTTACTCCTTTCTATCATATTATATGTTTTTGTCAAAAAAAGTTTTATTTATAGGCAAAATATGTTATAATAAATTACAGTAGAATAAAAGGGATAGGACGGTGTACTTATGGGGCTAAAAATTTTACTTTTACCTTGTATATATATTTATAAATTTTTTGCCCAAATATTTAAGCTAATAAAACTACTTTGCATGTATATAGGCAAAGGTTTTTTAGTGTTCTTTAAATCTATCCTTAAATTCTTTAAATATGCCTTTACTGGCTTTAGATTTTTACCAGTAATTATTATTAGTATATTCAGTCATTTCATTTTGGTTTTCGAAATAATATTTGGAACTATTAGAAATAGAATAGAAATTGCCAGTGAACGAAAAAAAATAAACAAAGAGTCAGAGGAAAGAAAACATCGCGAAAAATTATACGCAAAAGCTCAAAAAGAGGTAGAAATAACTAAAAAAAGTGAAGAAGAATTCCGCGCCAAAGCTAAAGCTAAAGAAGATTCAAAAACTAAAAATACCGAAAATGTTTATATTGACGAAAATAGTCAAGCAGGAAATGGTGTAGGTAAATCTTTAGATAAATTCGGTAATGAAATAATTAGTTTACCAAAAAGAATCAGTAATTACTTTACCGAAAAATATAATAATTTAGCGTTTGTTAAAGAGGCTAAAAATAAAAGAGATATTAACAGAGAAGTATTAATTATTAACTTTGATAGTGAAGACGCTAAAAAAAGTAAAGTTAAAGTACCATATCAATATACAATTAAGACGCCTGAAGGCAAAATTATAACTGATTACTTTGATGCTTATTCAAAAGTCGAAGTTCATTCATTCTTACTTAGTGAAGGCAATACTGTTTATAGTATTAAAACTTCAAAATGGATTCAATTATCCCATGGAACTGGTAAACGTGGTAATGGAAAAATAAAAATAAAAGATTTAATTTTCTTATTAGCGCAGTTATCAACTTATTTAAAGGCCGGTATTACCTTAGTAGATGCGGTAGGTATACTAATAAAACAATTTAAAAATAAAAGATATCAAAAAATATTACGAGGAGTCGTATATGATTTATCAACGGGGCAAAGTTTTAGTGAAGCTTTAACTAAACAAGGTGATGCTTTCCCAAGATTATTAGTAAATATGATTAAAGCTTCAGAAATGACTGGAGACTTACCAGAAGCCTTAGATGATATGGAAGAATATTATACAGAAACTGAAGCTACCAGAAAAGCAATGGTTAGTGCGATGATGTATCCAATAATCATCTTTATTGTAGCGATGGCCGTTGGAATATTCATCATGTTATATGTAGTTCCAAAATTCGTTGATATTTATAACAGCATGGATAATGCTGAAATTCCAGGTATTACGTTGTTTGTTCTAGGTTTAAGTGATTTCTTAGGAAAATATGCAATTTGGTTAGGACTTGGCTTTATTATCATATTACTATTATTCATGTATTTATATAAAAATATTAAAGTATTCAGAGCTTCAATGCAATGGTTCTTGATGCATTTACCTGGTTTTGGTAATGTTATGATTTATAACGAGGTTACAATGTTTACTAAAACATTTGCGTCGTTGCTATCACATAATGTCTTTATAACTGAAAGTATTGATATTTTAAATAAAGTAACTAATAATGAGATATATCGCATGATGATTGCTGATGCTATGGCTAATATCGCTAAAGGTGGCAAATTATCAGAAGCTTTCAAAGATCAATGGGCATTCCCATTACCAGCTTATGAAATGTTAGTTACTGGTGAAAAAACCAACCAATTACCAGAAATGATGAAAAAAGTATCATTATATTATCAAGGCTTACATCGAAATTCGGTAGCGCGTATTAAAACGTTTATCGAACCCGCTATGATTATTTTCTTGACCGTTATGGTTGGGGTTATCGTTTTAGCAATCGTTGTACCAATGTTCCAGATGTACAGTAATATTCAGCAGCAGTAAGGGGGATAATATGGAAATATTTATATGCATAGTTTTATTTATTTTAGGAGCCAATCTAGGTTCCTTCTACAACGTTGTGGGCTATAGGCTCCCTAAAGGTGAATCACTAATTAGTCCACCTAGTCACTGTCCAAAATGTAATAATAGATTAGGAACTTTAGAATTAATTCCCATCTTGTCTTATCTATTTCAAGGCGGTAAATGTAAACACTGTAAAACTAAAATACCAATTTTTTATACAATCTTTGAATTAGTAACTGCAATACTATTTGTTCTAGCGTATTTATCATATGGGTTTACTCCGCATTTACTAATTGCTTTAACTTTTATTTCGATGTTAGTAATAATCGTTGTTAGTGATTTAAATTTCATGATAATATCTGATAGTGTTTTAATTACTTTTGCTATTTTACTCGGTATTGAAATATTTGTAATCGATGGCTTCAAAGTATTTATTGAATGTTTAGTAAATGGATTATTGGCTTTTCTAACTATGTTTGCTTTAAAGAAATTAGGAGACTATATTTTTAAAAAAGAGTCAATGGGTGGGGGAGATATTAAATTAATGTTTCTCTTTGGTTTAACTTTAGGATATCCGATGGTTTTGTTATCGATATTTCTAGGATCTCTTATAGGGTTACCTATTTCATTATTCATGATGAAAAAAAGTGAAGAACATATTATTCCATTCGGCCCTTTCTTAGCTGTAGGTGCTTTAATAATTGTCTTATTTCAAATTGATTTTGATATGATTTTAAAAATATATGGACTTTAAGTCCTTTTTATTTTACTAATAATTCTATCCGTGTTATAATTTAAAAGGTGAGAAGTATGAAGCTGAAAGATTATATAAGCGTAGTAAGAAAAACTTCATTTTTAGGAGCTTTTATAACTCAATATTTGATGAGAATTATAATAGTTTATTTATTAGCTAAAAATGTTACACCTTGGGTTGCCGTTTCAATTCCCATAATTATTGAATTCGGTCGTGTATTATCGAGAGTTATTGAACCAATATCAAAAATATCATTAAAAGTAAATTATCGTTCATACTCAATCTTTTTTATTGTTTCATTTGCGTTATTAAGTGTTTTGTTATCACAGTGTACCACTTTATATACCATCTATCCGCTAACCTTAATATTAGGGGTTATTTATGGGATATGGGCGGCCTGTTTAAATAAACTAGATACTTCGAACACTGAATATCAATCACACTGTTTATACGAAGACGAAAAATTTAATATGGTTGGCTGTGTTGCGGGATTACTCGTTAGTCAGTTCATTTATGACATAAATCCACCCCTATACATTATTAGCTTTATCATTGTTGCAATCATCGGGGTTATAATTTGTTTAAAAATGAAAAATATTGAAGTAACCGAAGATACGATGCTTTCATATGAACAAACAGCAGAACTAACTAAAAAGGAAAAGAAAAATTTACTATCGGCGACAATAATGTTTGGTGCATTAATTGGCGTTATGAATGTTGTATATAATAGTATTGAAGCCATTCCGCCGTTAATTAGTGATAAAGCCGGATATTTATCTTCAATATATTGTTTTGTTCAATTTCTAGTTATGTGTTTA
>CAZIDO010000033.1:0-11097 GCA_964538005.1 uncultured Muribaculaceae bacterium | reverse complement strand
GGATTTGTCGCACCAAGTGGCAAAAATTTAATATGCATTCCGGCATTTACAGATATTGTAATTGATGGTGAAGAAAGAACTGCTATTAAATTGATAGTTGAATCGAGATAAGCACATGTGTGCTTTTTTATTGCATTTAAATAAGTAAAGGTTTATAATTATATAAGAACAAAGGAGGCAACTATGGATAGCAATTTAAAAAGAAGTATTATTTTAGAACATTATCAAAATCCTCAAAATAGAGGACTTATTAATGACGATACTTATATAAAAATAAATATGAATAATGAAAGTTGTATCGATGAAGTAAATTTAATGGCTAAAGTAGAAGATGGTATTATTAAAGATATTAGGTTTGACGGTGAAGCTTGTGCAGTGTGTATAAGTTCATCTTCTATTATGATTGAAACTTTAACTGGTAAAACCATAGAGGACGCTAAAAAAATATTACAGAATTTCCTAAATATGATAGATGAAAAAGAATATAATCAAGAAATTTTGGAATCAGCAGCTGTCTATGATGACACTTACAAACAACCCAACCGAAAAAAGTGTGTATTACTTTCTTGGTGGGGTATAGAAAAAATAATAAATCAAATAGAAGAAGAGAAATAGCAAAATTCTCTTTTTATTTTACTTTAAATTTAGTATAATGATAATGGTGAAAAAAATGAAAAAGGAATTAGGATTAAACGAAGAAAAAATAATTGATATTTCTAAAACAAAAGGTGAACCTAAATGGATGACCGATTTTCGTTTACAAGCATATCAAGCATTTAAAGAAATTCCTAATCCAAATTTCGGGCCAGAATTGAAAATAGGTTTTGATGAAATAAATTATTATAAAAAAGTTTCTAATAAAGTAGAAAGTGATTGGCAAAATGTCGCTTGTAATATAAAAAACACTTTCGATAAAGTTGGGCTTATCGATGCCGAAGAAAAATACTTAGATGGTATAGGCGCCCAATATGAAAGCGAAGTCGTATATCATAGTATGATAAAAGAACTAGAAGATAAAAATGTTATTTTTTGTAGTACCGACGATGCTTTGAAAAATTATCCAGAATTATTTAAAAAATATTTTAACAATTTAGTAAAATATGATGAAAATAAATATACAGCCTTAAATGGAGCGGTATGGAGCGGCGGAACATTTATTTATGTTCCACCACATACTACTATCGATAGGCCACTACAAAGCTATTTCCGAATAGATACTAAAAATATGGGGCAATTTGAAAGAACCATAATAATAGTTGATGATGATAGTCATATTCATTATATGGAAGGGTGTACCGCTACATATCATTTAGCTGATTCCTTACATGCTGCCGTGGTCGAAATATATGTTGGGAAAAATTCAAGTTGTAGATATACAACAATTCAAAATTGGGCTGATAACATATATAACTTAGTAACCAAAAGAGCTGAGGTATTAGATAATGGTTTAATGGAATGGATTGATGGTAATATTGGTTCTAAAATTAATATGAAATATCCGGCATGTATCTTAAAAGGAGAAGGTGCTAAAGGAAACTGTATATCAATTGCCGTAGCTACGAAAAACCAAATCCAAGATGCGGGAGCCAAAATGATTCATTTGGCTCCCAACACGACTAGTAAAATAATTAGTAAATCAATAGCAGCTTCTGGTGGAGATGCTAGTTACCGTGGAACAGTTTACATTGATAAGAATGCAAATAATTCCCAAAGTACGATAAAATGTGATACAATTATATTAGATGATGAATCAAAAAGTGATACAATTCCTCAAAATGTTGTCGGTAATGATACCTCATACTTAGAACATGAAGCAACTGTATCTAAATTAGATAAAGATAAATTGTTTTATTTAATGAGTAGAGGATTAACCGAGGAAAAAGCTCAAGAACTATTAATAATGGGCTTTATTGAGGAATTTAGAGAAAGCTTGCCAATGGAATATGCTATTGAATTAAATGCGCTTTTAAAGAACTATTTCTAGGAGGATATTATGGAAGAAACAAAAAAGGGTAAGAAAAAAACAATCATAATTATTGTTATTGCACTATTAATTATTGGGGCATTAGCTGGACTTTATTTTTGGGATAAAGCTAATACAATAACTTTAGAAAAAAGTTTAAAAACACCAGCTTTAGATTATTTTGATAAATACATGAGTGCTAATACAGGAGCATCAGCTTATAAAGTGACATTAGCGGATTTAGAAAAAGCTAATAATAATGGTGAGGATTATAATTTAAAAGTTTTAAGTAAATGTGAGAAAACATCAACATATGCAACTATTAATATTGATTACTTTAATGGTAAAATAACTGATACTAAAATTAAATTAGATTGTAAAAAGTTTTAATAATCAAGCATAGGAAACTATGCTTTTATTGTGAAAGAAAATAAAAATGAAAAAAAATTAAAAACTATATTTTTGTCATTTTGACTATAGGCTGAACCTTGAATTATAGTAAAAGTTGCCATAGGCAAATACCATAAATGAAGGGAGGCCAAACTATCAAAATACCCATATTTGCCATTTGCAACTTATTTCGACATCTTGTATAGTCATATCAAGAAAGGAGGTATAAGTGTGCTCAATCAAACAGTGTTAGTTGGTAGGCTAGTGAATGATCCAGAATTATTTGAAACTGAAAGCGGTAAAAAAGTAACAAGAATTACTTTAGCGGTACCGCGCACTTATAAAAATACCAATGGTGAATACGATACTGATTTTATTGGTTGTAAACTTTGGCAGGGTGTTGCGCAAAGTACAACTGAATATTGTAAAAAAGGCGATTTAGTAGGTGTTAAAGGACGAATTCAAACAAGTGACTATGATACCGAAGAAGGAAGAAAATTCATTACTGAAGTCATTGCTGAAAAAATAACATTCTTATCAAGTAAGAATAAGGCATAAAACATATTGTAAATTGGAAATAGTTATGTTAGAATTAATTTAATAAAGGAGGATGATTATATGCGAAAAGAAAATAAAAAAACATTAATATCGTTTAGCAAGTCTCTTAATGTTAAACAAATTATAAAAGAAGCAAAAGCTAATAATCTTATTAAATCGCATACAGAAGCGTTTTCAAAAAATCCAGTAAACTTAGAAATTCATAAAGGTAATGAAAACTATTTATAGTTTATAGTAACTATTAGTGAAAAAGTATAAGCATAACTATGAAATTGGCGATATTGTTTTTGTTTCAAAATATGCTTATGATAAAAATAATAATGGTGAAAATCATTTGTTTGTCATTATAGACGATGATAAGATAGAAGCAGTTACTGTTGAATATTTTGGAATGATTGTTTCATCACATCGCGAAAAATGCAAAAACAATTCGAATTTTGAATATAATGAACCGCTAGATAGTAACATTAATAATGGCCTTAAAGTAGATAGTATTGTCAAGTGTGACGATATTTATTCTATTAAACCCGAGAGCATTAGATTTAAAATAGGTTCTGTGGATGTTGATGATTATCTTCGCTTTATAACAAGTTATTCAAGACTATTAAAAAAATCAAAAACTAAAATAAGCAATGTATAAATGTATATTGCTTATTTTTTTGTTAAAAATAAAAACAAAGTTTATTGATTAACTTTGTCTTTATAGAGATTATAAAATATTGGATCAGGGGTAGTGTCAAATAAGTTAGCAATTTTAATTGCCATTTCATAAGATAGTCGACGTTTACCGTTTTCGATTTGCCAATAAAAAGGTTTGCTGATTTTAAGCATATCTGCCATGTTTTTACAGGTCCAGCCATTTTTTACCCGTAAGCTTTTTAGTTCGTTCATATTCGACCTCCTACCTATATTATATATTAACCAGAGGTTAAAATCAACAAAAAGATAACTTAAAGTTAATTTTGCAAAATGCTAAAAAGAAAATTGCTATAATGTGGTTAACGAGAGGATAACGGGTGATTGCTATGATTGGAGAAAGGCTTAAAAGAGCAAGGCTAAAACTTGGCCTAACTCAAAAAGGTTTAGCACTTGAAATTGGCGTTACCCCATCAGCTATTTCACAGTACGAAAGTGAAGAGAGGTCTCCAAGTATAGAAGTGTATATCAAAATGCTTGATGTTTTACATCTATCATTTGACGACTTATCAGGTCGTAGTGTTGGCGTCACCAGTGACAATACACCATATGCCATTTATATGGCACCCGAAGATATCCGCATTATTAACGAAATAAAAAGATACAGTAATTTGTATAAACGTTTAGCCTTAGATACTGAAAGGCAAGTGGAATACTGGAATAAGAAAGTTGGTTAACCACAGCTTTTTTATTTAATTGTGGTAAAATGTAGTAAACAGGAGTGATGTATGTGGATAAAGATATTAATTTCGTGTTTAAGATGCTTAATAAAAAGAAACTTTTTTTCAGTTTAAGTGTTTTATTGTTTTTAGATTGTCTGTATATGTTTGTTCCTTTTTCATTCACAATATTTTTAACTTTACCATTTACCTTAAATAAAGCCATTATAATATGTATAATTTTTATTTTGTCTAAATTGCTTAGAATTTTTCTATTATATATATGGCGCTTATATACTGATAAGTATATTTATGCTTATTCACGTGAACAACTACTGACTTATTATAATAAAATCGAGAAAATTCCATCTAAAAACTTAAATAATTACCAAACAGGATATTTGCAAAACATTATTAATAATATTTTAGCTATTACTAAATCGTTATTGACGCAGGATTATTTTTATATAATTTTAGGCCTTATCTTGTTTTACTATACTGTATTTACACAATCAATTTTTATCGGGACATTGTGTTTAGGGTTAGGTGTTATCTGTATTTTAGTTTCGATTTTTACTTTGAAGCGAGCAAACAAATCTTTAGGGATTTTATACGAAGAGGAAAACAAATATAATGCTAATTACCAAGATATTATTAGTAATTTAAGAACTGTTAAAGTTTTAGGGAATAGTAGTTTTTTTGCAGATAAAATTAAACAATCTGGGAACCAATGTCTTAGTAAAGCATATAATTATATTCGTTATTACTCTTTGGAAGAGTTTTTAAGGAATACTTTAATTTTTATTCCATTCGTACTTGCAATGGTAAAAGCAGTTTATGATATGAGTTTAGGAATAGATACTTTAGGGATAATTACTTTTTATATTTATCAAAATGCTGAAATGGGATCTGTATTTTCTGGGATGAGCAGAAATCTGATTGATTGGTTTAAGCTTAATGTTTTAAAGAAGCAAGCTTGGGAAGTTATAAAAGACTGTAAAAAGGCTTCATATATTTACGATTTTGAAACGTTTACTATTAATAATGCTAATATAAAATATGATGAATCGGCAGCACTTATTCAAATCCCTGAATTTATATGTAATAAAAATGATAAAATTTGTATTTATGGTAAATCGGGTGAAGGGAAAACATCATTATTAAATCTAATTATTGGTAATGTTGATCATTATTCAGGAGAGATTTTGGTGGATAATTTACCGAAAGATGGCAAATTGTTAGACGCAGGTTTTGTTAGCCAGGAAATTGAACTTTTTAATACAACATTAAGAGAGAATTTATGCATGGGAAAAAATATTAGTTCTAAGCAGTTAGAAGAATATTTGGTGGAGCTGGACTTACTTGAATTTATAAAATTATTGGATAAAGGCTTGGATACTGAAGTAGGGGAAAAGGGATTAAAATTATCAACTGGTCAAAAAAGGAGAATTAATCTTTTACGTAGTTATTTAATGAACAAAGATATTTATATTTTAGACGAACCTACTTCTAATTTAGATAAAAATACTGAAAAACTTGTTTGCAATTTTATTATGGACCATTTTCTAGACAAAACATTAATAATTTCAACGCATAATGATGAAATTAAGAAGATTTGTAATAAATTTTATAAGATGGAAAACCATATTTTAAATCAAAAAACAGAAAAAGTTAACTATATGTGAATGGTTAACTTTTTTAATGAAATACTTGATATAATTTTGTTAACGAGGAGATAACATAGTATGAATGGAGAAAAAATTAAAGAAGCCAGAAAGCGCTTAAAGCTTTCACAAGAAGAATTAGCAAATAAAATAGGAGTCTCTAAAGTATCAATTTGCTGGTATGAAAGTGGGGAGAGAACTCCTAACTTAGAAAACTTTGTCAGCTTAATTGATATTTTAAAATTGACTCCAGATGAAGCATTAGGTAGAGAAGTAAGTGTTGTTAGTGATAATAATACTAATTATACAGTTAAACTAGCTAAGAAAGATTTAGAAATAATAAGTGAAATCAAGAAAAGACCAAAACTTTACAAAAAACTGTATAATGAACCTGAAAGAACCGTTGAATTAATTGAAAGAAGATTGAAATAGGACTATTTCAGTTTTTTTATGATATAATTTTACTAGGTGATTATAGATGGATATATTAGAAATTATTGATAAAAAAGAACATAGTGGTGAACTTAATAAAGCCGAACTAGATTATGCTATTATGGGTTATGTCAATGGAGAAATCCCTGATTATCAAATTAGCGTTTTATTAGAGACAATAAAAACGAATGGAATGACTGACAAAGAAATAATCGATTTAACAGATATCATGTTACATAGTGGTGAAACGTTAGAATTAGGTTTTGATAGCGTTGATAAACATTCGACAGGTGGTGTTGGAGATAAAACGACAATAGTTCTAGGTCCTTTAGTAGCAGCATTAGGTGTTAAAGTTGCTAAAATGAGTGGAAGAGGATTAGGTCATACTGGAGGAACCCTTGATAAGTTAGAAGCTATTCAAGGTTTTCAAACTAGCATGGATTTAGAAACGATAAAAAAACAAGTGGATGAAATAGGTATAGCTTTAGTTGGTCAAATGGGTAACTTATGTCCGGCCGATAAAAAAATATATGCGCTAAGAGATGTTACTGGAACCGTTAAATCAATCCCTTTAATTGCGTCTAGCATTATGAGTAAAAAATTAGCAAGTGGGGCTAGTAAAATAGTCATTGATTTGAAAGTTGGTAATGGGGCTCTAATGGAAACAATGGATGATGCCAAGGAATTAGCACGTGTCATGGTGAAAATTGGACATTTAAATGGGAAAGAAACAATATGTGTTTTAACTAATATGAATGAACCATTAGGTTATGCGGTAGGTAATTCATTAGAAATAATTGAAAGTATTGAAACTTTAAAAGGTAATGGCCCAGCTGATTTAAATGAATTAGTAATTAATCTAGGCTCATTAATGTTATCTTTAGATAAAAATATTCAAATGGAAGAAGCCGTAGAATATATTGAAAATGCTTTAAAAAATGGGTCAGGATATGACAAATTAGTAGAAGTTATTAATTATCAACATGGAGATATAAATAATATTCCAGTATCCGAGAAAATTATAGAAATAAAAGCTCCACAAAGTGGTTATATTAAAAGCATAAATGCTCTTGGTATTGGTGAATTAGCCCGTAAATTAGGAGCAGGCAGACATACTAAAGAAGATATTATTAATCCTAAAGTCGGTTTAGTATTAACTAAAAAAGTAGCAGATAAAGTAGAACAAGGCGAAACTATTATCAAAGTATACTATGATGAAAAACAAATTAGTGAGCAATATGTATTAGGATGCTATGAGTTCAGTGATACAGAAGTAATAAAGCCAAAACTAATATATGAAATAATAAAGTAGGAGGACATATGAAAGAAAAATTAACTAGTTTATTAGAAAAAAGCTTTTCTCCAATTTATGGGTATTATGTATCTGCAATTGTTGAGTGCAAAGATGGGCAAATGTTTGAGGGCGTTAATGTTGAAACATCATCACCAGCAGCGGGGATATGTGCTGAACGTAATGCTTTATATAGTGCTATTGCATCAGGATATAAAAAAGGTGATATAAAAGCAATTTACATCATGAATAAAACAGAGAAAGAATGTTATCCTTGTTTTATTTGTCGTCAAGCATTAACTGACTTTTGTGAACTTAACATGCCAATAATTACTTATAATTATGGTGGAAATATTGAACGGGTAGTCACAATAAAAGATTTATGCCCATTTCCATTTAGTGAAGAAGATTTATAGACTATAGAAAACTATAGTTTTTTTGTGATATAATTTATACAGGTGATAATATGGCAATAACAAAAACAAATTTTATTAATTATAGTAGATGTCCAAGGTATGCAGCCATGGATAATTTAAAACGTGAAAAACTGCAAAGTATGGTAACTTTAGAAGAATATAAAAAAGAAGAGGAAGAAGAGTACATCAGAGAAATTCTCGGTGAAATGTATGACGATAATGGTGACGATTTAATTGATACCAGAAATGAACACCTAGAAGTAATGCTCCCATATTACAATATGGTTGAATTATTGGCAGGTAATCTCGCACCTAAATATTTTGAGGGAACATTTAAATATTCCAAATCAACAACTGACCAAGAAAGCTTTGACTGTCTAATTGAAAACATTAGATATTTGTGTTATGTCGATATTTATAATGAAACAAAAGAAGCTTTTAACATTATTGAAGCTAAAGCTACAACTACTAAAAAATTCTTAACAATTGGACACAATGTTAAAGATAACTTTGGAAAATCGAAAACAAATTCTATCTTTATGCAAGATGATGATGGAATTTATAAATTATTAGAAAATTTAAAGGTCAATATTGAAGACTACATGCCAATAGAAAAATATGAATTAGGCAGGGCAAAATTATTTGATAAGTATGGGCCAGCAGGTCACTATGTTTATGACCTTGCGGTTCAAAGATATATAATTGAAAATGATTTGAAAGAGCACGGTCAAGTTGATAAAATAGATAAAATAAAATATTATTTAACCGTTTTAAATAGTGAATATATATTTGACGGGACATATGACTGTGGAGAACCGGTATATAATACTGATGAATTTGGAAATGACATTGTTTGCTATTTAGATTTAACAAGTATCACCAAAGATTATTTAGATAAAATTGAATTGGACCGAAAAAGAGTGGTTGGGTATATTGAAAACCTAAAGGTAGATCCTTGTCCTTTAGGGATATACTGTGAAAAGAAAAAGACAACAAAATGCAAATACAGTAAAATATGTTGGGATATTTTACCTGAGAAAAATTCAATTATGGCTTACATTGACGGTCATCATGGTTTTAAGGATAGAGAAGGCCATAAATACGATCGCTACGACTTAATTAACGATGGTTACGTAAGAATGTTAGATCTTCCTGAAACAATGCTAAATAGAGAGAAAAACGTTATTCAAAGAAGGGTAGTAGAATCTAATATACCATTTATGAATAAAAATAAAATAATTGATGGTATTAAAGCTATTGAATATCCAATATACCATTTAGATTTTGAAACATTTCCTTGCCCACTACCAAGATATAAAGGAGAAAAATGTTATACCCAATCAGTATTTCAATTTTCTTTACACATTGAAGAAAGTCCTGGGGTTTGTGATAAATATAAAGACCATTATGAGTATTTAGCGATTGATCATGAAGATAGAAGAGAAGAGCTTGTTAAAAAAATGTGTGACTGGATAGGAGATAAAGGAACTGTTTTAGTCTATAATGACTCTTTTGAAAAAACTAGGATAAAAGAACTAGCGGAAATATTTCCTGAATATAAACCAAAATTATTAAAAATTAGAAGTATGATTTTTGATTTGATGAATATCGTAAAAACTAAATCATCATTATATGAAGAATTAGGCTATGATAAAGAAGAAGCCAAAATGTTTAACTATTATCATAGTGATATGAACGGCTCATTTTCTATTAAAAAAATATTACCATTGTTTTCAGAATTAACTTATAAAGGAATGGAAGTAGGTAATGGAATTGATGCTTTAATTACTTATGCTAGGTTTCCCAAAATGGATGAACTTGATTATCAACATAAATATAAAAAGCTAGTAGAATACTGTCAGCAAGACACTTGGGCTATGTTCTGTGTTTTGGAAGGATTAAAAAACAGTGTTAAGTAATGTCAAATTTTGACTTTTTGGTTGTAAAAGGTTATCGATTGCTATATTATTTATATTAGGAGCGTGATAACATGTTATATCCTTCAATTGATAAACTATTAGGTCAAATAGGTTCAAAATACTTATTAGTAAACATTGTTGCAAAAAGAGCTAGAGAAATGGAAGAGACAAATCATTATCAATCAAAAGAAAATGAATATAAATCTCATAAAAATCTTGGCAAGGCTCTTGAAGAAATTTCAAAGAATTTAATTCATGTGAAAGACCGCTAAGGTCTTTTTTATTATTGTGTTATAAACAAATGTTTGCTATAATGGAATTGGTGATGCTATGAAAATTGAAAAAATAAAAAAAACAGGTTCAAAATATAAAATAACTTTAGATAATGGTGAAGTAATCAGTACATTTGATGATGTAATTTTAAAAAATAATTTATTATTTGATAAAAGTATTGATAGTGAACTTTTAAATAAAATAAATACTGATACCATTTATTTCACGAGTTATAATAAAGCTTTAAGTATGATAAGTAGACGATTAAGAAGTGAGTTTGAAATTAAAGAGTATTTAGGAAAAAGTGGAGTTTTAAAAGAAGATCAAATAAAAATAATTGAAACATTAAAAAACATTGGTTTAATTAATGATTATAATTTTGCTAAAGCCTATACTAATGATAAAATAAGCTTAAGCTTAGATGGCCCTGATAAAATAGCTAAAAACTTAGATAGCCATAAAATTGACGAAAACATAATTGAAGAAGTAATAAGCAATATTCCAATAGAAATAATCGATGAGCATTTAGAAAAAATAATAAATAAAAAAACCAAATCCAACACTAAATATTCAGGATATATTCTAAAACAAAAATTAACGATGTATTTAGTCAATTTAGGTTATAGAAAAGTAGATATTAATAAACATTTAATAAATTTAAAATTAGATAATAATTTAGCTAACAAACAAATGGAAAAAACGTATAATAATTTAATAAAGAAATACAGTGGTAATGAACTGTTCTTAAGGTTAAGGAATAAACTATATAATAAAGGTTTTAATGCAGAGGAAATAAATGAATTTATCAACAAAAAACAGTTCTAGTTAGAACTGTC
>CAZIDO010000032.1:0-11111 GCA_964538005.1 uncultured Muribaculaceae bacterium | reverse complement strand
CCTATTACTATTAAAACCATTGGCTTACATTCTGTTTGTTCATAAAAATACTTACCAACTTTATCTCTAATACCAGATTTTATTTTTGCAAAATCGACATAATTTGTTTTTGTATTATCTTTAATAACACTTAATGAAATATTTTCGGCTTCTTTAATTAAATCAATATTGTCTTTTACAAAGATAAATCCTCTAGTAAGAACTTCTGGTCCGGCAAGTACTTCTTTAGTTTTTCTATCTAAAGTTGCTGTTATAATTACAATACCATTATCACTTAATAACTCACGGTCCTTTAAAACTAATTCTCCAACGTCTCCAGCCGCTAAACCATCGATTAAAATATCATCAATTGGTACTTTTAATCCATTAGGGGCTAACTTACCGTTTTCAAAATAAGCGACTTCACCATTTAATTTTAACAAAATATTTTCTTCAGGAATACCAACTCTTTTAGCTACATTAGCATTAGCAACTTGATGACGATATTCGCCAATAACTGGCATGTAATATTTTGGTTGCATTAAATCAATCATTAGCATTAAATCTTCACTTGATGCATGGTGTGATGGATATTTTTTTAAAGGTAAATCAACAATTGTCGCACCTATTCTTGCAATATTATCTTGAATTTTTGTAACAGTATGCTCCATCCCATCATAGATTGGTGAAGCAAATACAACTGTATCATTTTCATTAATTTTAATAAATTTATCATAATCTCTAATAATTCTTTTTAAATTAGAAAATGGTTTTTCACGTTCATCAGAAATTAAAACTACAACTTTATCATCGTTAACATGGTGAATTGAACTAATTCTTTTTTTATCAAATTTAATATAGTCCATATCAATTGCTTTCAAAATAACTTGTTCAAGTTTTTTCCCCATAATAACTACTTTACGTTCAGTTTGTTCTATTTCTGTAAATAATTCTTGAATTCTATATAATTGTGCTTGATAAATATTATATAAGATTCTTCCTTCATGACGATTTAAGATTTCTCTAATCGCTCCATTAGTACGATGGCTTGGTGAAGTAAAACCTCTTTTATCAGCATATAGTGATTCACTTAATAAACAAAGTACTCCTTGTTTACCAACGTACGCTAATTTACCTATGTCTGTTTTATATGGCCCTAACATAGTAGGATCAAATACATAGTTACCCGTATAGAATATTGCCCCATCTTCAGTATATAATACATACCCTACCGCATCTGGTACCGTATGGGTTAAAGAAATTGGGAAAATACTATTTTTACCAAATACTATCTTTTTATGTGGTTTGATTTCGCTCAAGTTTTCGATACTTAAGTTATCTTGTTCAAACTCCTCTTTAATAATTTCTAATGTAAATTTAGTGGCGTATATTTTTAACTTTGGTACATCTTTTAAAATGTCTGTAAGTGCCCCCATATGTTCATAGTGTCCATGGGTAATAAAAATACCTTTTATTTTATCTACATTATTTTTTATATAATCGTAATTAGGAATAATATAGTCTACTCCTAACATTTTATCATCGGCGTATTTTAACCCGGCATCGAAGATAAATATATCATTATCAACTTCGACTACATACATGTTTTTTCCGTTTTCATTTTGCCCGCCTAAAGCAAAAATTTTAATTTTACTCATTTTTTCTCCTTTCTTTTCTAATTAAAAAGCCTAATCAATTATACCAAAAAAGGTTAAAAAAAGCAAACTATTCATTTGCTTCATCTTTTTCATTAATAAATATTTTATCTATTTCCTTTGATGGTAATAACATTTTAAGACCTTTAACAATACTAATATCAAACTTTGTATTTCTTTTTCTTAATTTTTCACCATCAATACACCAGTTTTTATGTGGTTCTTCAGCCAAAGTGATTTTTAAATTATCTGTTCTGAAAAAGTAAAATCCTGGTACTTTAGTAATATCATTTGTTTTGACCATATATAAACTTTTAACAATATCTTTTTTCTTTGTGATATTTGTCATTAATACTTCAAATTTTCCATCATCCATTTTGACATCTTGGAAAACATCAAAACCAGCCATACGACTAGCGTTACATATTAAGACAAATGAATATAGACCTTTAATTGTTTCACCATTAGCGGTATATTCCATTTCAAATAAATGTGTTTTTCGATTAAATGATTTTATACCGTTAATAAGGTACGCTAAATAACCTAAATTTTTCTTTAAGTTTCTTGGTGTTTCATATGCAATATCAGTAAACTTTCCAAGTCCTGCTACATAGACAAAAGGTTCATCATTGATTTTACAAATATCCATGTCTTTGACTTCACCAGCTAAAATAAGTTTTAAATTGGTTACTGGATTTCTTCCCATTCCGAAAATAGATCCAATATCATTAGTTGTTCCAAGTGGTATATGAGATAAAAGTAAACGATGTTTTCTTTTGATATTACCAGTTACGACTTCGTTAAATGTTCCGTCACCGCCTAATGAAATGACTAAATCTATATCATTGGAAAGTTCGCTTACTATTTTCTTGGCATGCCCACCATATCTTGTCATTCTAACAATTGGCTCATAATTTGCCGCATGAAGAATTGGTAGAAATCTAGAAATTAAATCTCTTTTACTACCTTTACCACTATTTGGGTTGCATATGATTACACATTTTTGCATACTATCACCAACCTCATTATATATTATTTTGTTTGTTTTTACAAGAAAAAACTGGATTCCCCAGTTTTTAAGCTTGAATAAAATTAACAGTTGAACTAAATGAACTTGTAGTTGAAGCCGGTTGACTTGTTACTGAACTGCTATAAGTTGCGGTTACTTTATAAGTTGCCGTTGCTCCGGCAGCTACTACTTGGTTATTAGCAGCACCAGTTGTTGTATAAACAATTGCTGGATTTGTTCCTTTATTTTCAGTAATTGACGCTACTTTAGCATCTAAAGTACCACCATTAGTAATAGTAATAGTATATACTCTTGAGTCTCCTGGACTTACTAAATTAGTGCTAAAAGTGGCAGTTGTCCCTGTATATGAAGGCGCTGTGGTATCAGTTGCTCCCCCTGATCCTAATGCACTTGTAATTCCAGTGATTTTTACATCCCATTTTGATGTAACATTTGATGTACCAGTTACATTTAAGCTAGTACTAAATGCGGCATAACCTACTCCCATTAAAACGATAACCGCCATTAAAGTTCCAATTACTACATTTCTTTTTTTCTTTTCTGACATTCGATTTCCTCCTACTGTTTTCAGTATATCATAGCTTGTTAATATAGGCAAACAAAAACACATCAAAATAGATTATTTTTGACATGTTTCTACAAGATAATATCTTCCTTAATATGTGGGTTTTTTAAAGCATCAATTAATTTATCAATTTCTTCAATATTGTTATAAAAGTATAAACTGATACGACAAGTGTTTTTTATTTTGAACTCATCTTTTAAGATTTTAGCACAATGACTACCCGCTCTTGTACAAATATTATATTTATCTAAATAGATTGATAAATCTTGTGGAAATATTCCATCATAGTTAACTGTTACGATTCCACTTTCACTTGTTTTATTATAAATTGTTATTTCTTTAACTTCTTCTAATCTTTTAACTAAATAATTTTTAAGTTCTAATTCATAATTATGAATTTTATCAAATCCAATTTTATTTAAATATTTAACTACATAACCTAGTCCAATAACTCCAGCAATATTTGGTGTTCCAGCTTCTAATAAATCGGGCATTTTTTTATAATATCTTGTACCTTCATTATCAAATTCGCTGTTCATCCCTCCTCCAAAAATAATTGGTTTGATGTCATCTAATAAATTTTCTTTAACATAAACAATTCCAACTCCAGTTGGTCCGCACATTTTATGGGCCGAAAATGTTAAAAAATCGATATCTAAGCCTCGAACATCTACTGGCATATGAGGAACGCTTTGAGCCCCATCAACTAACATAAGAATATTATGTTGATGCACATATTCTGTTATTTCTTTAATTGGACGAATATCGCCTACTACATTACTAATATGAGCGATAGAAATTACTTTTGTTTTAGAATTTATAGCCTTAATGACATTTTCCATAGTTACTTTATGGTCTTCAGTTAATTCAATATACTTAACTTTAATTCCAAGTTCATCGGCTAATTCAAACCAAGGTAAGACATTTGAAGCGTGCTCACTTTTAGTTAGTAATACCTCATCACCTTTTTTTAAATGGTGTTTAAAATAACCAAATATTATTTTATTTAATGAGTCTGTCGAACCGCTGGTAAAAGAAATAGTGGCTTCACTTGGAGCATTAATTAATTCTTTAACTAAAGTTCTAGTGTTTTCATATTCAGTACTAGCTTTTATACTAATTCCGTAATCTCCCCTATGAGCATTTGAACTATAGTAATTATAATAATCACTAGTGGCTTCACTTAAAATTTTGGGTTTTAAAGTGGTCGCCCCATTATCAAAATAGATTAAACCAGTTTCAATAAGGGTAAAATCTTCTCTATTCATTTTATCACCTCCAATATTTTTCTAATTTTAAATGAATTAATTCTTGATTGTTTAAACCTTTTTTTAAAAATCCTTGAATTAATAAATTTTGAGCATTTTCTATTGTAATACCTCTACTCATCAAATAAATTAATTCTTGATCATTACATTTACCAATATGAGCACTGTGATTGGCAATAACATCATTTTCATCGATAAATAAATTAGGTTTGATTGTACATTTTTCATTAGTTAAATTAATTATTTGATTGTTTTGATTTAAAGCGCAACTTTTTTTACCTTTAGGAACAAATCCTGAAACATTAAAGTTTAAAATCCCTTTATCTAAATTAACCCCGTGGTTAGTGATTAAGCTCTCTGTCTCGTTTTGATTATGGTAAACCATTAAATCATATTTTTCTTGATTGGTACTTATCGTTTTTAATAAATAATTTATTTTAGCGTTTTTACCATTTAAATTAGTAACTATTAATTCTTTAATTGAATTCACATCGTGGATTTTGGTGATGTTTAAATTACTGTTTTCACCTAAATAGTATTTATAACCCATTTTATAATCGCCTTTATTTTTTATTTCAGTAAGATTAAAAGTTATTTGTGGTTCTACATTAATAATAATTTCTAGTTTAGTAGGAATGGTACTAGTATAGTCAATTTCTAATTCAGTATCTTTGATTACTTTGATTTTAATAACATTAACATCAAAAAAATCTTTTTTGGCTTCGGTGGTAATAATGATATTTTGATTAAGAGTTTCCTCTCTTATTTCATCATCCACTATCATTAGTTTATTCACTTTACTCGTTTTCCCTTATAACACTAGTACTAGATTCTTTAATTTTATCGTATCCTTCTTCTTCGATTAATTTTACTAAGGACGCGTCCCCACTTTTAATTATTTTTCCATTATTCATTATATGAACATAGTTTGGTTTTATATAGTCTAACAACCTTTGATAATGAGTCACTAATAAAACCGCTGGTTTAAATTCATTATAGTATTCCATAACACTAGTTCCTACTATTTTTAAGCTGTCAACATCTAAACCCGAATCTATTTCATCTAACATAACTACTTTGGGCTTTAAAATATGCATCTGTAAAATTTCATTCTTTTTACGTTCGCCACCGGAAAATCCCTCATTGACTCCGCGATGAATCATTTCTTTATCCATTTTTAAATTTTCGACATTTTTATCTAACTCTTTAATAAATGAATATAATTTAAAATCTTCGTCTTGACTTCTTAAGGCAGTTCTTAAAAAATCAGCATTGGTTACTCCCTCAATTTCTAATGGCATTTGCATGCCTAAAAAAATACCTAATCGAGCTCTTTCATCTACTGGTAATTCATTTATTTTTACATCATTAAAATAAACAGTTCCTGCAACTATTTCATAGTTTGGGTCACCCATAATAACTTTAGTTAAAGTAGATTTGCCGGTTCCATTAGGTCCCATAATTGCATGGATTTCTCCTGATTTTATTTCTAGATTAAAACCATCTAATATTTTAGTTCCATTAATAGTTACAACTAAGTTTTCAATTTTTAATATATTCATTTATATCACCTATTAAACATTTTATCATTTTTTTAACCTTTTTTATACCGTTTTGAATAAAAATGACAAAATATCCCCACGATATATTAGAATGTCCCGCAGATATTCACGTCAAAAGAGTCTACACTCTTTTTTATTTTTGTGTTATACTAGACTCTAGAAAAAAGATTTTAATGAATTAGGGGTACTAAATATGGATATAAGTTTTTTTCTAAGTATGCTAGTATTTGCAACACTAATTATTAGCCTTTGTATTAATAACCGCACTAAATCGCTGATTATTCAAATGATAAGTTGCATATTTGAAGCGATTTACTGCCTTGTTATTAATGCTTTTACTAGTGCTTTTTTAAACTTAATCAATGGAATTAGAACATTAATATTTATTAATAGCAACAAGTTTGGTAAAACATTATATATAATTATTTTGGTACTTTTTGAAGGAATAATTATTTTCAATTGTATTTATACTTGGTCTGGAGTTATATCGTTATTACCAACTATTGGATCATTTTTTAGAACATACTGTTTATGGCAAATGAATCAAAGGCTTGTTAGAATATCAGGTATTACTACTGGAATTACTTATGGTCTTTATTATACTTACTATCATGGATGGATTATGGTAATTGGGGACATTCTACTAATAATTGCTGGAATATATGCAATTTATAAATATGATATCAAATGTAAAGTCCAAAAAATTAATTAATAATATCATTATATAATTTCTCATTGTTCTTTTTTAGTTTTGTGCTATAATAAATTTAGGTGATAATATGGATAATGAAAATACATTAACTTTTAAATCAGAAAATTTAGCAAACGTTGATGACAAGTTTTTTGAATCTTTTGAAACAGAAATTAAAAACGATAATTATAATTTTACCATTTGCAATGGCAATGCTAAAAGCATTAAAAAGGACTTAGTATGCGATGCCGCTATATCAATTGGATTTGCTGCAGCAGCAATTGCATTGAATGCTACCAACTGTTATTTTAGTGCCAGTTTGGTTGGAACATGTTCAATTGGATATGCTGGCTTGATGGTTTATGATTATCTTAGACTAAGAAAAAGTAATCAAGTTTTTTCGGAAACATATCCTGATTCAAAGAAAAAAACAAAAGCTGCTTATATTGATGTTTATTTAGGAGAAAAATAGTATGGAATGTATATTTTGTAAAATAATTAGTAAAGAGATTCCTTCTTATACTTTATATGAGGATGATATTGTTAAGGTGTTTTTAGATGTTAATCCAGACAGCAACGGACATGCCTTAGTAGTTCCGAAAAAACATTATCAAGATTTATTTGATATTGATGATAATATTCTATTACACATTATGAATATTGCTCGTAATATGGGGGCTTTACTAAAAGAAAAACTTTATACCGATGGTTTAACCTTAGTTCAAAATAATGGTTTAAAACAAGAAGTAAAACATTTTCACTTACATTTAGTTCCTCAGTATAATGAAAAACAAGAAGTAATGAATATTAAAGATGTATATCATCAAATTATGGATTAAGAAAACAACTCAAAATGAAGTGATAAAATAAAAGTAGATAAAGTCAAAAAAGACTTCAGTCTACTTTTTTGTTATTCCAATATAGAAGGAGTATTCAAATGGGAAATAACTAAATTAGAAATTGAGGTGGCTAGATTAAACAAAGGTTATCAAGTGAAAGGCGTTTATTATGAACTTACATTATATTTCGATGCATAGACCAAGGAAATCGTTGGATATGGACTTGCTTTAAGAAAAGGAGATATAAATTCATATTACAATGGATTAAAGCAAGTTTTAAGAAAAATAAAAGACCGAACTTCTGATTTGATAATCTTACACACCAATCAGGGTTCAGTCTATTCATCGAAATTATATAGTAACCTCTTAGAAGATTATAATATATTTTGTTAAATGTCGCGAGCAGGAACTCCAGCAGACAATCCAATTAATGAATCACTTAACGATTGGATAAAAGAGGGACTAATAATTGATTTGGGTTTGAAAAAATGGGCTTTTATATAAAAAAATAATGGTTAAAAACCATTATTCATGAAGCCACCACAACAGCCTTGATCGTTGTTAACAACTTGTTCTTCTTCTGAACATGTGTATTGTGGAGTATAAGTATGATTGTAAATGTGACGATTTACAACATGAGTATGAACAGGACAAATGTGTTTTACTTCATGGCAAAATTCTCTTTCTACACATTTATTGATTGCTGGTTCAACAACTGGACATTCTGGTTGTCTTTCACAGCATTCGTTAGCTTCTGGCATTTGGTATCCAGGCATCATACAACATTTTCTAAACATTATGTTTCCCCCTATCTACATTATCATATGAGGAAGTATTATTTGTGAATAAGTTATATGTCTCAATTAAAGGTTAAAATATTTTAAAATTCAAAGAAAAAGAGTCAAAGACTCTTAAAAAATACCAATTACTTCGCCATCTACTAAATCAACCTTTTCATAATTCGGCACAGTTGGTAGTCCAGGCATAGTCATAATATTGCCTAATAATACGGTAATAAAACCAGCACCATTATAAAGTCTGATGTCTTTTACTGTAATAGTAAAATCTTTCGGTGAACCTAGTTTAGTCGCATCATCAGAAATAGAATATTGAGTTTTAGCAATACATATAGGAAGTTTATCCAAACTTAATCTTTCTAATTTAGATATTTTTTCTAAAGCTTCTTCTGTATACTCAATATTGCCAGCATGGTATATTTTGGTAGCGACTTTATTTATTTTATCTTTAATAGAATCGCTATCCTGATAAATTGGAGTAAAGTTATAATCTGTTTCACATGTTTCCACAACTTTTTTAGCTAAGTCTAATGCTCCTTTACCACCATCAACATAAGCGGTGCTTGTTTCAACATCGACATTTTGATTTTTACAATGTTCTCTAATAATTTCAATTTCTTCTAATGTATCACTTGTATATTGATTAATACAAACAACTAATGGTGTGCCATACTGTTTTAAATTATTAATATGAACATCTAAGTTTACTAACCCAGTTTTTAATTTTTCTAATTCAGTGTCACCAATACCATTATATTTTAAAGCTTTAATCGTTGCGACTAAAACAATAGTACTTGGTTTTATATTATTGTTTTTACATTTGATATCCAGAAACTTTTCAGCTCCTAAATCTGCTCCAAATCCAGCCTCGGTTACAACATAATCAGCCAGACCAACCGAAAGTTTAGTCGCGACAATACTATTACATCCATGAGCGATATTGGCAAAAGGTCCACCATGAATTATGGTTGGAGTAGCTTCTAAAGTTTGAACTAAATTCGGATAAAAAGCATCTTTTAAAATTACCGTTAAAGCCCCTTCAATTTTTAGTTTACTAGCGTATACTGGTTTATCATCATTATTATATCCGATAACAATATTACCTAAGCGATGTTTTAAATTATCTAACGATGTCGCTAAACAAAATAATGTCATTATTTCACTAGCCGCCGTTATATTAAATTGTTCATTTCTTGGATGATCTTTTAGGGAAACTTCGGTATGACGTAAAGCACGATCGTTAACATCTAAGCATCGATTAAAAGTAACTTCTTTAATATTTAAAGCATTGCCTTTACTAATATGATTATCAATAGCTGCACATAGTAAATTGTTGGCTGAAGTAATTGCATGAAAATCACCAGTAAAATGCAAATTAATTTCATCCATCGGAACTACTTGAGAGTATCCTCCCCCTGTTGCACCACCTTTTAAACCAAAAACTGGTCCCATTGAAGGTTGTCTTAAACAAATAATAACGTTTTCTCTAAGTTGATTTAAAGCATCTCCTAAGCCAATACTAACAGTAGTTTTACCTTCACCATATGGTGTTGGACTAATGGCAGTTACTAAAATAAGTTTTCCATTTTTATTTTTACCTTTTGATATTATTTTAGCTTTATCATCCGCATAACAAATAATATCATCAGGATTTAAACCTATTTGTTTAGCGATATCTTTTATACTTGCTTTTTTACATTCTTTTCCTATTTCTAAATCTGTCATTTTATCACCCTTTCATATATTACATTATATCACAGAAAAAGAACTTTATTATCAGTTCTTTATATTCTAAACTTTTAATTTTTTTGTTTTCCGGTTTATAACAAATCTACTAAAATACTAAAATTTGGATACATTGTTTTTGGTAAATAATCAAAATGGCATTTTTAAATTCCCATTTTTCATTTGTTTCATCATAACTTTCATTTGTTCAAATTGTTTTAATAGCCTATTAACATCTTCAACATTTAAACCACTACCTTTAGCAATTCTTTTTTTTCTACTAGCTTTTAAAATATCAGGATTTTTTCTCTCTTTTGGCGTCATTGATAAAATGATCGCTTCAATATGCGCCATTTGTTTTGGATCAACATTAACATTGTTTAACCCCATTTTTTTAGCACTAGGTAACATTTTTAAAATATTTTCTAGTGGACCTAATTTTTTAATTTGATTTAATTGTAATAAAAAGTCTTCTAAATCAAATTTACCTTTACTCAATTTTTCCGCGGCTTTTAAAGCTTCTTCATCATCTAATAGGGATTCAGCTTTTTCGACCATACTCATTAAATCACCCATATCTAAGATACGGTTAGCCATACGTTCTGGATGAAATTTTTCTAAACCATCCATTTTTTCACTAACACCGATAAATTTGATTGGAATGTTAGTTAAATGTCTAATTGATAAAGCGGCTCCACCTTTAGTATCACCATCTAATTTAGTTAAAATAGCCCCTGTTAAAGGTAATTTATTATTAAATCCTTCAATAACATTAACCGCATCTTGACCAGTCATACTATCAACTACTAATAATATTTCATTGAGTTCTACAGATTCATTAATATTTTGAAGTTCGCCCATTAATTCATCATCAATGTGTAGTCTTCCGGCTGTATCGATTAAAACATAATTAAATCCATTTTCTTTAGCATAAATAACCGCATTTTTAGCAATTTCAACAGGATTGCCGTTTCCTTCACTATAAACTTCAATATTTAAT
>CAZIDO010000031.1:0-11251 GCA_964538005.1 uncultured Muribaculaceae bacterium | reverse complement strand
AAATTATGAATTATAAAAAATATTTAGTAAAAAAAGATAAATTAGATTTATTGTCATCACTTAAATTGTTGAATGAAAAAGTACTTAATGAAAAAATGGAAGAATTTGAATCAAACAATATTAATGAGTTAAAAGAATATATTCTTGAAGATTTTGAGATGTGTTTAGAAATGTCAAAAGATGATCCATTTACTAGAATGTACTTTATGAGATTACTTGATAATGAAAATTCAGAATGGATGTCTGCATATGAACAGGATATTGAGAGCTTAAATGTTTTTGTATATAATAACGAAGATCATTGTTCTTATTATATTCCAATAGAAATAAAAGAAATTATAAAAAGCATGTTAGAAGAAATGTCAACTGAAGAACAAATCAATTTACAAAATGCAGCTAACACTCCGATTGTTAAAGATTTAAAGGGATTACTTAATGCTTTAGTTGTAAAAGATTTAAAACATATAGGTGAGTTGTTTTATATAAATAGGTTAAGTAACAAACCTAAAAAAGAACTTGTTAATATAATATATAATACACTCACAAATGAAAAAAAATTATCTGAGGCGATAGAAAGTTTTGTTGCGAAAGAATTCAATTTATTAAAAGAATTAATGACTAATAAAGGAACCATACAAAATAATAAAGTTAGTATGAAAGAATATCACTTACTTTATATGCTGGGTATTGTTTTTCTATTTAAACAAAATAACCAGTTTTATATTTCTATGACAGATGATGTATATAATACTATAAAGAAAATTGATTTAAATAATTTTGATAAAATAATAGAAGAAAATACTAGATTTTATAATTTAGTTAAATCTATGGTTGAATTATATGGTGTTGTATCTTATGGAGAATTAGATTGCTATTATACCCTATATTATGGAAATGGTGAGGATTTAGATATTCCTAATAATGCATTACTTTTTTGTGATAGATGCGACAATATAGAAAAAATTCATACAGAGCATAATTTATATTTTGTTAATTCTATACTTTATAATTCTAAATTAGAATCAATTTTAGATGACATCGTTAATAGGCAAAAGGAAATAAAAAGAAAACCAATAAAGATAGAGGAATTGTTTAAATATTTAGACTGTAATTATTATGAAGAAAATATTTCAAAAGTAAAATTTAAAAAATATTTGAAAGAAAAAAATATTTCGGATGAAGTGGTAGAGGAAATTATTTTAAATATTTCAAAAATGTATAGATTAGGTAATACATTTGTTGGAGTCACATTTGATATGCTACAAGAATACGGAGTAGAAATATCAGAAAAAAATATGCAAGAAATATTAAACTATTTAATAGAAATATACAATAATACAAGAGTATGGACAAATAATGGATGGACTCCAATTGAAATGAGAAAAAATCATAACCAACTAATTAATGAATAAAATTTTAGTTACATTGTGACCATTCGCATGAGGTGACGATTATGGAAGTAAACGTTGGAATATTTAGTTATAATTTTATATTTACTTCGTGGCCACAACTCTTCAGGGGGGGTATTGGCAACAAAAAATACCTAGCATAAGCTGGGTATCTTTAAACAATTAGAGGTGTCTGGTAAGACCTTCCTCATATTTATATTACAACATTTTTAAATAATTATGCAATAAAAATTTATCTCAGCTAAATTAAAAAATAGCTAATTTTTAATTGCCTCATTTTAATCTTTACGGTATAATGGATACTAGTAAGGAATGATCTTATGAAGGCATCTTTAGGGAAGAGAATAGCAGCTTATTTGATTGATATAGCAATTATTTTGGCTATTTTAGGTGTAGTTGGTTTACTATATAAACCAGACATTAGTGGTTTAAATGCTAGTATGGCAGATATAACTTTCAAATATGCTGAAGGTGAGGTAAGTTTTAGTAATTATATGACTGAGCTTAGTTTTATTTATCAACAGATGGATTTAAAAAACATCATACTTCATATCATAAATGTGGTATTTATCATTGCTTATTTTATTGTTTTACCATATTTTAATCACGGCCAAACAATTGGCAAAAGATTAAGACATATTGAAGTTAGGGCAAAAAGTAATCAATCATTAAATCTATTTAATTTATTTATTCGTAATTTAATTATTAATGGACTAACATATTTATTATCTGTTATAATTTGTGTCTTCATCGTACCAGCTAATTTATATTTTACAGTGATTAGCTTTTTAGCGCTCATTCAAATAGGATTACTTTTAGCAAGTGCTTTAATGGTCGTATATCGTAAAGATAAAAAAGGCTTACATGATTTAATTGCTGGAACATGGGTAGCAACTTCGAAATAAAGGATGTGATAATATGCGTATATATGTAATTAGACATGGTGAAACAGTGCCTAATACTTATCATTTAATATCTGGTGATAATGAATGCGATCTAACCGAAAACGGAATAATTCAAGCTCAAAAAATCGGTCGAATTTTAAAAAATGTGAAATTTAATTTAGTAATGTCTTCACCACTTTCTAGAGCTATCAAAACAGCTGAACAAATAACCAATGAAGAAATAATAATTGATGAAAGATTAAAAGAATTTGATTATGGTGATTATGAAGGTAAACAAAAGAAAGATATCAAATATGAAGAATGTTGGGATTATGCTTTAGATTTTAAGGAGCATAATGGTGAAACATTGAAACATTTAATGAGACGTATTAGTAATTTTATCGAAGATATTAATAAAAAATATCCTAGTGACACAATCTTACTATCAACCCATAGTGGAGTAGCGCGTGCTATTCACTATTATTTAAAAGGAATCCCTAAGGATAATGATTTGACCTCCTTAGAAATCTATAATTGTAGTATTAGAGTTTATGATGTAAGGGAGATGGAAAATGAAAATATTATCAGTTAATGCTGGCAGTTCATCGCTAAAATTTAAAATGTATGAGATGCCAAGGGAACAAGTTTTAATTTATGGTTACATTGAAAAAATAGGAGGAGACTCTATTTGGAAAATTATCATTAATGATGAAGTTAAAAATTATGAAGGCCAATTAAAAAATCATGAAGATGCGGTGAAAGTATTAATCAATGCTTTATTAGAAAACAATATAATTGATTCTTTAGAAGAAATTGAAGGAATTGGTCATCGAGTTGTTAATGGTGCGGGTAAATATGAACCTCAATTTATTAACGACGAGGATATTAAAAGATTAGAAAGTATTGTCGCTTTATCACCAGTTCATATGCCTGGTCATATTGCGGGAATTGAAGGGTTTAAAAAACAAGTTCCAAATACTAAACAAATCGCTTTATACGATACTGCTTTCCATTATACAATTCCTAAATACAATTATTTATATGGGGTACCATATGCCTGGTATGAAAAGTATGGTGTTCGTAAATTTGGTTTTCACGGAACAAGTTGTAAATATATAACCTCAGAAATGGAAAAGGTTTTAAATAAAAAAGTTAGTTTAATTATTTGTCATATTGGTAGTGGCGCCAGTATTACAGCTGTGGAAAATAGTAAATCAGTTAATAATTCAATGGGATTTACCGCTAACGAAGGCTTAATAATGAATACACGTAGTGGAACAATTGACTATAGTATTTTACCTTATATAGCCGCAGAAACCGGTAAAACAATTAAAGAATTAGATGATGAACTAAATCATAACAGTGGTTTATTAGGGCTACTTGGGTATCAAGATAACCGAGATTTACAAATGGCGGTTGATAATGGTGATGAACAAGCTATTTTAGCAAATACCATGTATATAAATAGAATAGTAGACTTTATTGCTAAATACTATATGCATATTGATAACTTAGATGCTATTGTATTTTCTGGTGGTGTTGGAGAAAATGCTATAGAATTTAGAGCGGATGTTTTAAATAAATTAAATAAAATAGGAATTAAACTAGATGAAAATGCTAATAAACATATTTCTAAATTTTCAGAAACAAATCGTGGTATAATTAGTAGCAAGGATTCAAAAGTTCCTTGTTACGTTATTCCAACAGATGAAGAATTAATGATAGCAAGAGACACCTATGAGCTTATAAAATAGAAAGCGTGATAATATGAATATGTTATTCAAAAAAATATATAAAGAAATAAAAAAAGCTAACAAAATAGTAATCGCTAGACATGTAGGACCAGACCCTGATGCATTAGGTTCTTCTTTAGGGCTTAAAGAAGTAATTTTAAATACTTTCCCAGAAAAAGAAGTATATGTTGTTGGCAGTCCAGCTAGTAAATTTAAATTTATTGGTAATTTAGATCGTTTTACCGATGACATGTATGATGCATTACTAATTGTTACTGATACTCCAGATGCTAAAAGAGTAGATGGGGTAAATGTTCAAAAATTTAAAAAATCAATTAAAATTGACCACCATCCATTTGTTGAAAAAATGTGTGATATTGAATGGTTTGATGATTCATCTTCATCAGCATCACAAATGGTTATAGAATTAACATTTAATACAAAATTAAAAATGTCTTTATCCGCTGCAGAAAAGTTATATACTGGATTAATTGCGGATACCAATAGATTTCTATTTGCATATTCTACTGCTAAAACCTTTAATTTGGTTTCACAATTATTAAAAGAAACAAATATAGATATTACAAAAATATATGATCAAATATATATGCGCTCATATAAAGACATTAGATTTCAAGGTTATTTATCACAAAACTTTACAATTACCGAAAATAAAGTGGGATATGTTGTTATATCTGATGAAACATTAAAAGAGTATGAAGTTGATGCTGCGACAGCAGGAAACATGGTTAATAGTTTTAATCACATTGAAGAAATGCTTGTTTGGGTAACATTTACTTATGATAAAGATTTAGGTTCATATCGTGTATCGATTCGTTCAAGAGGACCAATTATTAACGAAGTAGCTGCCGAATTTGGTGGTGGTGGGCATATATATGCCAGTGGAGTTAGACTTAAAACCGAGGAAGAGATACAAGATTTAATTAAGTCACTAGATATGGTGTGTAAAGAGTATAATTAAAATCAGAATATTAAAAAGTGTTAGAATAACTAACACTATTGCAGGACTATTCAGAAATGAATAGTTTTTTAATATGGCCTATATGGAGGATAGTATGGTGGGTAAGGATAGTAAACTGGTCCTGGTCTTGGTCCATAGAAAAATGGAGCCACTAAACCGCCTGTTAGTCCTCCTAGTAAAAATGGTCCTAAGAAAGCTCCGCCAACAAACCTATTGTTTTGATTATTATATCCCATCACAGGTTTGCCTTCCATTGGCGTTTGGCCCATCCCCCCTGGAGGTCTCCCGTATGGAGTTTGTCTATAGAAATTTTCGTAATCTCCCATGTAAATGCCCCCTTTCATATTATCATATGTGAATCAAAAAAAAGGGTGAAAAGCATTTATAAAAATAAAATATAGTCATATACTTTGTTAGGTGATGCTATGAAACAAATATTGCAGATAGTTGGAGTAATTACATTAGTAGTTGGAAGTTTCATGTTTACAGAAGAAGTTGGAACAACTGCTAAACTAAGTGATGAGCTTTTAAATGAAATCAACGAAAAAAAGAATGATTATATTGTACCCGCTACAGAATCAACAATTAAAAATAACACAATAATTAGTGGACAAAACGGAAAACAAGTCGATGTCAAAGCATCTTATCATAAAATGAAGCAAATAGGTTATTTCAATGATAAATTATTAGTTTATAAATCACTGCCAGTAAAGGATAATTTAAAAAGCAACGTTGATAAATATGTAATAGGTGCTAATCCAAATGAAAAAAGCATTAGTCTATTATTTAAAGTAAAAAATAATACTAATATTAATAAAATAGTTGGCGCGTTAGATAAACAAAAGATAAAAGGAACTTTTTATATTACTAGTAAATTTTTAGAAAACAATCAAAATTTAGTCATTCAATTATTAGAAAAAAATTATACCATTGGTAATTTAAGCGATAATGGAGATTATACTGATAGTGACTTTTTATGGATGAAAACGACGATCACAGGGGTTGGTACGCAAAAATATAATTATTGTTATACTGAAAAACCAAATAAACAAACATTAAAAACATGTAAAATTCAAAAGTCTTATACGATAATTCCATCAACAATTATAAAAGAAAGGCCATTTATTAATGTTAAAGATAATTTAGGCCCAGGTAAATTAATTACTTTAGAAGTAAATGAAGAACTTAATAATGAAATTGAAAATATAATTAATTATGTCATTAGCAAGGGATATCAAATAAAATCCTTAGAAAAAGTATTACAAGAGTAATCATATATCATTTTTAAAATAATATAATTTATATAGGAGGGGATATAATGAAAAAACTAGTTCCATTTAAAAAAGATATCACATTTGATACTAACATTGCTGAACTAAATAGTATTTCGCTTGAACATGAAGTTGATGAGAAAAAAAGTAGCTTAATTACTGGAAAATTTATTATCAGTGGAGATTATAAAATGACCGAGGCTAGCGTCCATCTAGATAATTTTGAGTATGAATTACCATTTAATATTAATTTAGATAAAAAATATATTATTGATGCTTGTGAGATAGATATTAGTGATTTTTATTATGAAATTATTAATAGTAAAACACTATCGGTTAATATTGAATTAGCAATTGACAATATCGAGGAAAAGGAGGAAGAAACTATGGAAAGAAACGAAGAAACAGTAGAAGAGACGAAAGAAGAGGCTGAAGAAACATTTGAAGAAGTAGAAGAAACTGAGGAAGTAGAGGAAATGCTGGAAAATCGCGACATCAATGTTAAATCTATTTTTGACAGTATGGATGAAAATGAACAATATGTGGTTTATAGAGTTCATATCGTTACTGAAAATGATACAACCGAATCTATCGGTGCAACGTATGGAGTCACTAGAGAACAATTAGAAGCTTACAATAATTTATCTGATGTTAAAATTGGCGATAAGCTAATTGTTCCAAACAATGAAAATTAATGAGGCTTTAAAGAAACATTCTTTAGTGCCAAATAGATATGAACAACTTGGTAACGTTAATATTGTTGATACTAATGCAGGGCGTTTTGTTTATAAAAGCCGTCCTTTTAACTTAGATGTTTTAGATTATTTAAGAACTCGTAATTTTGATTATTTACCAAGTATTGTAAATGATCCAGTTAATGATGATTATCAGCTAGTAGAATACATTGAAGATTTAGATATACCAAAAGAACAAAAGCTTTTAGATTTAGTTTTATTAGTAGCATTACTCCACAATAAAACAACCCATTATAAAGAAGTTGATGTTAATGACTATGAACAAATATATGAAGATTTAGATAACAATATAAATTATTTATATAGTTATTATACCGATCAAATTACTTTAATTGAAAGTCGAGTATACATGAGTCCTAGCGAGTATTTGTTAGCACGTAATATTTCTAAAGTTTATAATGCTATTGATCGTTCAAAAGATATGTTAGAATCATGGTATAAATTAGTTAAAGAAAAAAGAAAACAACGTTACGTTGTTTTACACAATAATTTGAAATTAGATCATTTTATTAGAAATGACAATTCTTATTTAATAAGTTGGGATAAGGCCAAAATCGGTAGTCCAGTTTTTGATTTGTATAAACTATACAATAACCATGCTTTAGATTTTGATTTTTCGGAAATCTTTTTAGAATATGAAAAACACTATCCACTAATGGAAGATGAAAAGAAATTACTTTTTGTATTAATTTCTTTACCAACCATTATTGAATTTAAAGATACTGAGTATAAAATGTGTGTTAAAATAAGCCGGGAAATTGATAAAATATATAAGACGGAAAGAATAACTACCAAAACAGCCTAAAGAAAGAAAAGAATGCACATATAATAAAAATAAGCAGTAAAAACAAATTAAATCTAGTAATGATAAATAATGTAATGAGTATTTGATAAAAAAGTAAGATACAACTTATAAAACAAAAAATACACCATTTACCACGACCACACCACCAACCTCGTTGCATACCTATCACCTAGTATAGTGTATTCTAATAAGTAGACCTAGTATAAGACAACGGTCTATTTTTTAATGATAATTTTTGAAATTAACCGGAATATTCACCAGCAGTACCCCGTATCAAATTAGTTAAGTGTTTTATCTTGTTTTTAATACTAACTTATTGTATAATAATTATATAATAAGGAGGGCCAGTATGAAACAAAGAGGATTTATTAGTTCAGCTTTATTGTATGGTATGCTCGCCCTTTTCCTAGTTATAATGCTAAGTACTTTAGCCGTTTTAGGTAATCGTAAATTAAGTATGGATAAACTAAAAGAAAATGCTTTAAAAAATGTTCAAACAGGATATGTAAAACCAGAGGCTTTATTTGTGGCTTATGACGGTTTACAAGTGCCAGATGGAAATTTATGGACGGATCAAACGGGTAATAATAATCCAGCTTTATTAGTTGGACCTACTTTTGATAAAGATCATTTAGTATTTACTGGTGATGACTATATAATTGCTGGTTTATCACAGGCTGATTTAAAAACTAAATTCACCATAACCATGGTTGTGGATATTACTTCGACAGCGGGTGGATTATGGGGATTAGATAGCGGATTTTCAGCTAAATATACAGGTGGATTAATGAAAATATGTCAAAAAAATACCAGTAATGCAGAAACGTGTTTAGACACACCGCTTCCACAATATACAGGTGGAAAAAAACAAATAACCGCAGTATATCAAAGTACAGTAGGTATTACTGTTTATGTTAATGGTATTCAGTTCACTGATTATCAAGGAATTACTACAGCTATAAAACCAGATGGAAATTTAATAATTGGTAAGTCTTCAGCGGCTTCTTTCTTAAGTGGTAACTTATATAGTTTTGTTGCCTATGATGATATTCTATCTGAAGATGAAGTGCTTGCTAATTACGAAGTTGATAGAGAAAAATATGGTTTATAATAAATTATTGACAAAATAATATAATATAAGTATAATGTTAAAAAAGCGAAGAACAAGAGGAGTAAATTAATAAGTACTTATCAGAGAGGAAAGAAATAGCTGAAAATCTTTCTTAGGGAAAATTAGTTGAAGGTAGCTTGGGAGCTGAGTATCTGAATAGTTAGGATATTCCGTAAAAATGCGTTAAATGTTTGAGGTAAGCATAGTTTACAAATTAAGGTGGTACCACGTAATCACGTCCTTATACGGATGTGATTTTTTTAATTGTTGGAGGGATATTATGATAGAACAATTTACTAAACATGTAGAACAATATGACCGCAAGGATCCAAATATTAATAGAAAATACTTTCATTCTTTACGAGTCAAAAGTTTATGTCAGTTGATAGCAAAATATGCTGGTTTTAGTGATGAAGATGCCAAAATAGCTGAAGTTGTTGGGCTATTACATGATTATGCGAGGTTTGAACAATGGACAAATTACCATACTTTTAGTGATTTGGAATCAATTGATCATGGTAATTTGGCGATAGAAAAGTTATTTTATGATAATGATATTATTAACTTTTGGTCGCAAGTTAAAGATTATGATGAAATATTTGACGCTATAAAATATCATAATAAATATGAAGTGCCCGAGACTTTATCTGATCATAATAAATTACTTTGCAAAGTTATTAGAGATGCTGATAAATTGGATATTTTTTACTTATATGCATCTAATTCATTAGATTTTCCAGAAGACGAATATGAAATTACTGAAGAAATTAAAGAATCTTTTGAAAAAGAAGAAGCGGCTAAAAGTATTTATAAGCAAAATCAATCAGATCATGGTATTCTGGTTTTGGCATTTATTTTCGATTTAAACTTTAAATATTCGTTTGAACATTTAAAAAAATATAAAATAATTGACCAATTATACGAAAATGTAAAAGATAAAAAGAAATTCAAACCATATTTTGATAAAGTAAATAAATATATTGATAAAAAAATAAGAGAGGATGATTAAGTTGTTAGAAAAAAAATATAATCATTTAGAAGTAGAAAAAGATAAATATGAAAATTGGAAAAATAAAGGTTATTTTACTAGTGGGGACACTTCAAAAAAACCTTATGCTTTAGTTATACCACCACCTAATGTAACTGGTAAATTACATATTGGTCACGCGCAAGATACGACAATTCAAGATATCATGACTAGATTTAAAAAATTACAAGGTTTTGATGCCTTATGGTTACCAGGGATGGATCATGCAGGAATATCAACACAAGCAAAGGTAGACAAAAGACTTAGAGAACAAGGTATTAATCCAAGAGATATGGATAGAGAAGAATGGTTAAAATCAGCTTGGGCTTGGAAAGAAGAGTATGCTGAAAACATTCATAACCAATGGGCTAAATTAGGTTTAGCATTAGACTATACTAAAGAAAGATTTACTTTAGATGAAGGTTTATCAAAAGCTGTAAATCATGTTTTTATTGATTTATATAATAAAGGTTTAATTTACCGAGGGGAGCGAATTATTAACTGGGACCCAGTTCAAATGACCGCTTTATCTAATGAAGAAGTAATTTATGGTGATGAAGAAGGCGCTTTCTATCATTTAAAATACTATTTAGAAAATAGTGATGATTACTTAGAAGTAGCAACCACTAGGCCAGAAACATTATTTGGAGATACAGGCGTTGCTGTTAATCCAAATGATGAGAGATATAAAAATTTAATTGGTAAAAATGTAATATTACCAATTGTAAATAAATTAATACCAATTGTTGGCGATGAACATGCTGATATGGAAAAAGGTACTGGTGTTGTTAAAATTACTCCTGCCCACGACCCAAACGACTTTGAAGTTGGAAATAGACATAACCTAGAAAAAATAATCATTATGAATCCTGATGCAACTATGAATGAAAAAACAGGTAAATATTTGGGCATGACTAGATTTGAATGTCGTGAAAAACTAGTAGAAGAATTAAAAGAAAAAGACTTATTAGTTAAAACAGAAACTATGATTCATTCAGTTGGACATTCTGAAAGAAGTAATGCAATAGTTGAACCTTATTTATCACTGGATGGAAATAACTTATGACTGGTGTATTTCTAGGCAACTTTGGTGGGGGCATAGAATTCCCGCTTATTATAAAGGTGATGAAGTATTTGTTGGAGATAAAGCTCCTGATGATACATGGATACAAGACGAAGATGTTTTAGACACTTGGTTTTCATCAGCATTATGGCCTTTCAGTACAATGGGATGGCCAGAAAATATGGAAATGGTAAATAGATATTATCCAATT
>CAZIDO010000030.1:0-11310 GCA_964538005.1 uncultured Muribaculaceae bacterium | reverse complement strand
ATCACATTTTCATGTTTTTTTATTTAGTGTGTACTTTAAAGGTATTATAATCTTATTTTGCATTTTTTTATTCTTTAAATTCAAACTCGTAATCTAAGATTCTAATTTGATCTCCCTCTTCGACACCTTTTTCTCTAAGTTCATCATCAATTCCTAGTTTTTTAAGTTTATTTGAAAATCTTAATATTGCTTCACTACTATCGAAGCGACTCATTTTAAGTAATTTTTCAATAGCATCCCCTCTAATAACCCAAGTATCGTCTTCTTTAGTAATAGTAAATGATTTCTCTTCTTTGAATTTATAAATAACATGACTTTCAAATTTTTCTTGGTCATATAAATCTGTCTTTGGAATATTATCAAGCATATCTGCTACAATTGTTAAAATTCTATTAATCCCCTCACCATTAAGTGCGGAAATTTCGTAAACTGGAACTTTTACTTTTTCTTTAAATTCCATTAATTTTTCTGCAGAATTAGGTAAATCCATTTTATTGGCAATAACAATTGTTGGCTTTTCCATTATTTTTTCATTAAAATTAATTAGTTCTTGGTTAATCACTTCATAATCATTATATGGATCGCGATCATTAATACCGCCCATATCAACGATATGAATAATTACTCTTGTTCTTTCAATATGTTTTAGGAATGTTAACCCTAATCCATGACCAGCTGATGCCCCTTCAATTAATCCAGGTAAATCAGCCAAAACAAATGAACGCCCATCTGGTACCCCAACAACCCCTAAGTTTGGTTTTAAAGTCGTAAATGGATAATCCGCTATTTTAGGTTTAGAAGCTGAAACTTTGGAAATAAACGTTGATTTCCCAACACTTGGCATCCCTACTAAGCCTACATCAGCTATTAATTTAAGCTCTAATTTAATTTTACGATATTCCCCAGGTTCACCATTTTCAGCAAAGTCTGGAGCAGGATTAGTACGAGTTGCAAAAGCAATATTCCCGCGGCCGCCACGACCTCCAACCGCTATAATTGCTTCTTCGTCTGGTTTGGTTAAATCCGCTATAATTAAATCTGTATTAACATCTGTAACAACAGTCCCTAAAGGAACCTTAACAATAATATCTTCTGCACCTTTACCATGCATTCCTTTACCTAATCCGTTTTCGCCACGATCACCTTTAATAATTCTTTTATATCTAAAGTTAATTAAAGTATTAAGTCCTGTATCAACTTTAAAAATGATATTAGAACCTTTTCCGCCATTACCACCAAAAGGACCTCCTAATGGAACTCCTTTTTCACGCCTAAACGCTTTACAACCATCTCCACCATCACCGGCAAATAATTCAACTAACGCCTCATCTATAAACATTTTTTCACCTTCTTATTTTAATTATACCGGAAAAGGTAAATAAAAACAACAAAAAACCGACTTATTTGTCAGTTTAATTTCGTTCCACATAAGAAACAAGTAGTAGCATTAGATGATAATCTCGCCCCACATTTTGGACAAACTTTTGGTTTCCCGTCATTTAATGGAGCGATTGGTTTTGCCTCTTGTTTTTCTTCTTCTTTTACTTCTACATAAGTTGTATAATGTTCATCCGGTTTTAAATTTCGATTTGTAAACACCGATTCTTCAGGACTGGGCTGATTTATAAACATTGAATCAGTTGATTGAACGGCATTTTGATATGACTGTTCAACTGGTATTTGAGACTCTATAACTGGTTCGATTGGTTTTATCTCTGGAACTTGTTCATAATTTGAAGGTGAAATTATTGTTTGACCTTGTTCGGCTTGTTGAATAACATCGTCTAAATTAACTAATTTAATTTGATCAGGGAGTTCTTCAGCTTCTTTTTTAAATAAAAGGTTTTGTGATTGAATAAATCCTTCTGTTAATTCATATTCGTTTAAAGCAAACTTAGGCTTTTTAAAGGCTAATTCAGGGAATTTGTACATTGGAAATACTACAAACCAAATTGCCTCTTTAGAATTTAATTTAAATCCTTCTAATAATTTACCAATAATTATATAAAAATAATATAAATTTACAATTGGTATTAATGACATATAAAATACGTTTTTCTTTAAATTAAGCAGTTCTACTAAAACATAAGTTGTATAAATTGGAACATATCCCTTCCAAGATTGTTCCTTTGCTCTTTTTAATAAAGTAGCTAGTGATATTTTAACTGTAACATAGACAATTAAAAATACTAAAAATAAGAATCCAAAATATTTGCCAGTGCCTTCCATTAACATATCTCTAGCCTCCTTTTAATATTATAACATCATATTTCAGAAAAATAAATATTATTTTGCCTTTCATTTTCTAAGGTTGTTTTTAATCCATGACCCGGTAAAATTTGAACGTTAGGATACTTACTAATTTTACTTAAACTGTTTTTCATAGCATGCATACTACCAGTTGGAAAATCCGTTCTTCCAATTGTTCCTTTGAATAAAAAGTCACCTGTGAACATTAAGTTTTCTTTGGGAAAATAATAAGTTACACTGTCTTCAGTATGACCTGGTGTATAAATCATTTCAAATTTAAATGGACCTATTTCATTATAACCCATTTTTAAATTATCAATATTGTGAATTAATGATTCATCAAAATTGTTTACAGCCCCAATATGGTCACTATGTCCATGGGTGATTAAAACGGCGATAATATCTTTGCCTTCTAAACAAGGTATAATTTTATTATATTCATCCCCTGGATCAATAACAATTGCCTCTTTATTTTGTGTTAAAATATAACAATTAGTTTCATACTCCCCGACAATTACATTATCTAAAGTCATTGCGCATCCTGTTCATACTAACCATGGCTTCACGTTGCTTACTAGGGTCAAAATTTGGGTGGTTAGGATTATTTTTGTCTTGTACTGTAGGTTTCATCATTCCGTTTTGTAAATTGTTACGAATATCATCGGGGGTTTGATTAAATCCTCTTTTTACTGTTACTTTTTCAAAAGGATTTACTTGCCTTTTAGGTTCTTCATTATTATGCATTATCATATTCTCTCTCCTTTACCTCTTTTACAGGTCCATAAGTTAAGCGGTACCCATCAATTAAACCATATTCATTAATTGCTTCAAGATGTTTCTTGGTTGGATAGCCTTTATGATTTTTAAAACCATATTCTGGATGCTCTTTATCAGCTTCATACATCATTTTATCTCTAGTTACCTTAGCAATAACACTTGCTGCAGCAATCGACATGCTTTTGGCATCTCCTTTAATAATCGACATGGTAGGAATTTCTATTTCCATTGGCATAGCATCTGTTAAAACATATTCCAAAGTATGTTTTTTCTGCACTTCTCTAATTGCCATTATCATGGCTTTTCGACTAGCAGCATATATATTTATTTCATCAATTTCTTTTGGAGATACAATTCCTATTCCCCAAATGGTATTTTCTACGATGTAGTCATAATATAAATCTCTTTTTTTCTCGGTTAATTTTTTTGAATCATTTAATCCATCTAATTCAAACCCTTCGGGTAACATAACACAAGCGGCAACAACTGGCCCATATAAAGGTCCTCTACCGGCTTCGTCAGTACCACCAATGTACTTTATTCCTTGTTTTTTTAATTCTTTTTCATATTGCCATAAATCCATACAATCACCTATAATATTATTATACCAAAAAATAAAGAAAAAACATCAATTTATGATGTTTTTGATATTTACTTTACTTCGGTTCCGCCAAAGACAGAAATACAATTAATATAAATTGTTTTACGACCTTCCTGGTGTGTGTTACGCGTTTTGTTATCATAGCCTCCGAAAACACTAGTCGCGGTGATTTCTAAATTATAATCTTCTGGTATATATAAGGTAGTTCCACCAAAAACCGAATAAACATTAATAACAATATCGTTTATAACTTTTGAATCTCTTAAATCTAAATCTACACCACCAAAAACAGCATAAATAGTTGTTCCTTTAAAATCGTCAGTTTTAATTGTTTCTTCAACCCCACTAAAAATACCATAGTAAGCATCTGCTACTTTATTTTGAATTTTACGGTTGATTTTCTTTATTCTTAGCGTACCTAAAATGATAGATAAACCAGCAATGATAAAGATAATTGGCCAAAATATATCAGTATAGACATCAGTAATAATTCCTAAATTAAGTAATAAGAACCAAACACCAATAAACAAAATTATAGCCATAAACCAATCAAATTTACGGCGTTTTATTACTTGGTAAATTGGAATTAAAATTAAAATAGTTGGCCATACTATATTAAAATTAACTGTAAAATCTGGTAAGACAGCCTGTAATAGTAAAAGCACGCCTACCACAATAATAATTAAACCTATAAACATTTTCATCCTCCTTATTAGAATTATATCATATTTTCCGCAAACAAAAAAGGTTATAAAACCTTTACTTGAAATCTAAATGTTTTTCTAATTTAGTTATATATTTTTCAGAAACTTTTTTATCTTGTTTATTATATCCTACTACGATTGTATAAGCTTTATCATTTTTAATGTTAGTATATATTTTGATATTTTCTTTACTATTTTTACAGTCAACATATCGCCACTTAATTCCGTTAATTGATTTAGATGAAATGGTACCACAAGTAATTTCTGCTGGTTCATTATCAATAACTTCTTGAATAAATTCACCGTCCGTATATCCATTAGAATCAGTAGCGACAATACCAACGGCTACTGCTTCTTTTAATGAAAGATAAGTCCCCTTAGTCTCTTTTGATTCTTTTGGTAAATAGACATTCAATCCATCGAAATCTTTAACTTGTTTTTTTTCACTGTTTAATGAAAATACAGGGATTAAAATAGCAATTATGATAATTATCAAAACTAAAGCAATAACAATTAATCTAATTAAAGCTTTAACATTTATTTCGCGTTTGGTTTTTTCTGGTTGTTCATTATAATCTTGTTTGATTTCATTTGGCTCAATATATTGATCATATTGATTGGTAGTTGGTATTTCCACCATATTTCCACAACTAATGCAAAAACTACTACTTGCTGGAACAGCTGCTCCGCAATTTGGACAAGTCATATTTCACCTACTTAATTATAAGATATTTAGAAATATCATTTTGACTCACTAATAAACCACCGATTTCCACTTCTAAATATTTTTCAGCATTTAATGGATATAAAATATAAGTTGTATCACTATTACCATATGAACGAACAATACTTGCTTGATAAACTTTAGCAGTTTTACCTTTAATTATTAAATCAAAAGCATTCTCATTTAATTGGTTACTACCAGCAACAGTAACATATGTCTTTTTCAATGTACTAATTTCTTTATCAAGATTACCTTCGAAGTTATATCTTATTTGATAATAAATTCTCTCTGAATATTTTGAAGTATCAGTATTTTTAAGTTTCACATATGAATCATCAGAATAAGCCGAATCAATTTTATACCCTGATGGTACACCTAAAGTAATTTTTACCCCATCTTCTGATAAAGTAAATTTAGTATCGGTTTCTTTGTAAGTTTTTGATGAAGTATCACTATAGTCATAATTATCACTATAGTCATATGATTTTTTAATTTGACCATTTTCATCAAGTGTTCCATTGGCAATTAAATAACCTACTACACCCATAAAAATTATAAAGAACATAATGATAAACGTCGCTACATAAGTTGCTATACCAACACCGATTACAGCACCATTACTAAGTCCTTTTTCAGCATCTGTATAAGTAGTTTCGCCTAACCAATGTCTATACATATTAGCTAAACTAACTTGCATGTAAGGCATTACCCAAATCATAGTTAAACCAAATGTCACTACTGATAATAAACACCAACCAATGAAACTAATTATCATTGCATAGAATTCAACACGACGACTTTTTGCCAATTCAAAAGCTTTTTTAAAAGCTTCGCCAAATCCTAGTTGTTTATAATTATCATCAGCTAATGTATATGTAAATGCGAATAATACAGGCATTAAATAAATTTGACCAACCATTGCTACTAATGGTCCAATAAACGGAACCATAGTTACAAGACTACATGAAAGTCCATATAATACACTTCCTAAAAGGTATTTTCCAAAACTACCAAAGTTTTTGAAAACACCAGTGAAGACATCTCCAATTGTTACTGGATTACCTTTACTTATGTTAATACATCCTCGGATAATTCCAAACATTACGAACATTGCTAAAATAGCATACGCTATCATCAATAAAGTAAATATCCCCAATGATGCAAATGTTCCGGTTGCTGATTCACTTATCGCTGCTCCAATTATTGAAACTCCAAAAATTAATAATATAACAATTGGAATAACAATTAATAAAGCCATTGCTCCCATTAATGGTCCTCTTGGTTTATTTCTAGCATCCTTTTTTATTGCTTTTCTGATTACTGAATTATCAACATCAGGTTGATTTGTATTTTGTTGATAGCTCATATTAGGCCCTGACATTCCTGCCGGATTAGAACTCATACTTTGTTCTGGCATACTTGTATTTTGCACCGGCATTGTTACTGGCTCTATTGGTGTAACTAAATTAATACCTAAATTTAGTTCAGTTACATCATCAGATTGTACTGTTGGTTGCATGGTTACAACCTGTCCGCCACACTTTCCACAGAATTTTGCACCTTCTTCTAGTGGTGCTCCACATTTTGAACAAAACATTTTCTCACTCCTCTACTATATAAATAATATCATAATTTGCTATTAATACAAAATCTATAATTTTTTTATATGTTTGGTTTACATTTAGTAGCACTTTACTTTACACTAATTGTTTTTAATGCTTCATCAATTTTCTCATAATAAAATAAAAAGAAACGATTTTATTCGTTTCTATTTTATAACTATATTTACTAGTTTTTCTGGAATAACAATTACTTTAACAATTTCTTTATTTTGAATATGGTTTATAACATTTTCATTATTCATTGCTTGTTTTTCCATATCTTCTTTAGTAGATCCTGTATTCATGACAAGTTTTCCACGGACTTTGCCATTTACCTGAACTACCATTTCGTATGATTTATCAATAGTTTTTTTCTCATCATAAACTGGCCAAACACTTTCACATAATGGATTACCTAGATGTGATAATTCATTAATTTCTTCTGTAATATGTGGAGCAATTGGATTAAGTAAATGAATTAATATTCTTAAATCATCTTTAGTGATTGACTCTTCTTTTTCATATTCATTAAGTAAAATCATTAAGGCAGATACAGCTGTATTATATTTCATGGTCTCTAAATCATTAGACACTTTTTTAATAGTTTGATGAACTAAAGTTTCTTTAGTAAATCCAGGCTTATCATTTAATTTTTCTTGTATTCTCCAAATTCTATCTAAGAATTTTTTACAGCCTTTTAAACTATCAGTACTCCAAGCGGCGTCTTTTTCATAGTCACCAATAAACATTTCATAAGTACGCAGCACATCAGCACTATACTCATTTACAATGTCATCTGGATTAATTACATTACCTTTTGATTTACTCATTTTTTCCCCATTTGAGCCTAAAATCATTCCATGAGAAACACGAACATCAATTGGCTCTTTATTAGGTACTAAACCAATATTATATAAAAATTGATTCCAAAATCTCGCATATAACAAGTGACGAGCAGTGTGCTCCATCCCTCCATTATACCAATCAACTTTACCCCAATAGTTTAGGGCGTCTTGTGCTACAAATTCAGAATTATTATGTGGGTCCATATATCTTAAAAAATACCAACTAGAACCTGCCCAATTTGGCATTGTATCAGTTTCTCTATGCGCATGACCGCCACAAGTTGGACATGTGGTATTTACCCACCCTTCTATATTAGCAAGTGGACTCTCTCCATCTTCAGTTGGCTCATAATTTACAACATCTGGTAATAAAACTGGTAAGTCTTCATCAGGTACGGGAACCCAACCACATTTGTCACAATGAACAAGTGGTATTGGTTCTCCCCAGAATCTTTGTCTAGAGAAAATCCAATCTTGCAAACGATAATTAGTTTTTGCCTCAGCAATTCCTTTTTTCGCTAAATAATCAATCATGGTTTTACTGGCTTCTTCTTTATTATTAATACCATTTAAAATTCCAGAGTTAATCATTTCTCCATTACCAGTGTAAGCCGCTTCTAAAACGTTTCCACCTTTAATAACTTCTTTTATTTCAATATTAAACTTTTTAGCAAATTCATAATCTCTTTCATCATGAGCTGGAACAGCCATAATTGCCCCAGTTCCATAGCCCATCATAACATAATCAGCAATCCATATTTGAATTTCTTCTTCGGTAACAGGATTAATAGCTTTAATCCCTTCAAGTTTAACGCCAGTTTTGTCTTTTGCTAATTCAGTTCTTTCAAATTCTGTTTTTGATCTTGCATATTCTTGATATTTTTTAACTTCGCCTATATTAGATATTTGGTCTTTAAGTTCATTAATAATTGGATGCTCTGGCGCAACCACCATAAAGGTAACACCATATAACGTATCAGGTCTAGTCGTATAAACAGTTAAAGTATTAATATTATCTTTTAACTTAAATTCTACTTCAGCCCCTGTACTTTTACCAATCCAGTTTATTTGACCTAATTTAACTCTATCAGCAAATTTAGTATCATCTAAACCTTGAATTAAATCTTCTGCATAATCACTCATTCTAAGTAACCATTGCTCTTTTTCTTTTTGAACAACGGGACTACCACATCTGTCACAAACACCACCTGATGAATCTTCATTAGATAAGCCGGTTTTACAAGTTGGACACCAATTTATATTTTTTTTGGCTTTATAAGCCATATTATGCTTATAAAATTGGATAAATTGCCACTGTGTCCATTTATAATATTCTGGATCTGTAGTCGAAAATTCTCTATCCCAATCAAAAGACATTCCAAGTGATTGTATTTGTCCTTTATAGGTTTTAATATTTTCTTTAACGGCATCTTTAGGATGAATATGATTTTTAATAGCATATTGTTCAGCAGGCGCACCAAAAGCATCCCATCCCATTGGAAATAAAACGTTGTAACCTTTCATTCTTTTCATACGCGCTACAGCATCTAGTGCAGTATAACTACGGACATGTCCAATATGAAGTCCAGCCCCAGATGGATAAGGAAATTCTACTAAAATATAGTATTTTTCTTTATCTCCACCAGTTATTGCTTTAAACGTTTTATTTTGTTGCCAGTAATCTCTCCATTTTTTTTCTATATGTTTGAAATCATACATACTATTTACCTTCCTTTTTCTTATACTTACTACCTAAAATATAATATACTAATAACATTAAAGGTATTAGTGTTACAAATCCAATTAAAAGCTTAATAATTAGCCCATCAAACATTTCAATAAAGGTTACAACTGTTGCAATGATAAATGCATTAGCGATTGATAAGTGATTTGCAAATTTCTTTAAATTGATTTTATCAATATTTAAATTATACGCATTTTTAAAAAACATTAACTGTTTTCCAGTCTTAAAAGCTTCTAAACCTTTCTTTCTTAAGACAATAATTGCTAAATAAACCAAATAGACAATAACAAATGATACCAAAAATATAAGTAAAAATTTCATAATATTCCTCCTTTAATTAAAAAAGTATTATGTATATAAGGGCGAATTACTCGCGGTACCACCTTATTTCATAATACTTATGATCTCTTCTGCTTAACGCGCGTTTACGTCATATACTTATCATATATGCAGCTCCTAAGTAAGTTCATACCAATTATTAAAAGTTTTCACCAACCACTTTTTCTCTAAATAATAATTAAATATTACTACTCTTATTCATCGCTTTTCTATTACATTATATTATATTTAATTAACTTATTCAAGTTTTTTCTTTAAAATAATCATTTTTATGGCTAATTAAATTTATTGATAAACATTTTGTGATAAAATGATTATAATGAGGTGTTAATATGGAAATTACTGAAATTAAAACTAAACGAAAGAAAATAGAAAATGAAATTCAAAATACTTATAACAATTTGCAAACTTATAGAGAAAAATTCACTTTTGTTTATGAAATCTTAATGACTAGTCGTTCACAATATTTAGCATGGACTAAAAACCCTAATTTTGGTGATGGAACTTTAGAAAAGCTGTTATCAAAAATAAATGAAGATACCATGAACAATGACGACTTTATTGATTTTATAATCGATGAGCTTGTCAAAAAAATGGAAAGTGGACATGTTTGGGTCGCACCATTAGAATGGGATGAAGTTGCTACAACAAACAAAAATAGTATTCCTGAGGAACAATTTGAACCATTTAAAAACAGAAACGTCGAAATAGCTTTTAATTATACTACAGCAATTATAAGTATTCATTCTTTTTCTCATCAGCGAATTGATAAAGATGCCTATATATTTGAAAATCTAAATGAATATTTAAAAAATAATGATATTAATAATATTATTATTGATATTCGTGGCAATGGTGGTGGTAGTGATTCTTACTTTAAACTATTTAGCTGTTTTACGGAAAAAGACTTTAGTTGTGATTGGCATTTTTGGGATTTATTTGTTGGGCAAGATTTGTCATACCATTGTAACTTTGTTCCCACTAGTAATTGCAATAAACCTTATAATAGATATTTGCTAGTAGATGATAAAGTATTTTCATCATCAGAGGCATTTGCTAAATATTGTCAAAAAACTGGCTATGCAACTATTATCGGCTCTCCTACTATGGGTGAAGGAGATGGTTTCACTCCATTTAAATTAATATTAAGTGATGATGTTTATGCTGGTAAGGAAGCTAAAGTTTTGCTAGAAAACTATGGACGTATTGGTAGAAAATCCTATTTAAATTTTCCAACTGATGCTCCAATAAACTCTAACGGGGAAATAGATTATGAACATTGCTATGCTACTAAACCTGATATTGAATGTCCTCCTGATAAGGCTTTGGAGGTGGCGCTTTCAATGTGTGCGAAACCTAAACAAAATGAAATATCTGGAATAAAAAAATAGAATCCTTATAGATCCTATTTATTTGTAGTTGATAATTTTTGAGTTAAAATTTCTTTCTTGGTTGGTGATGCTTTTATTTTTTTAACATCAATTTCTAAACATCTAATTATTTCATCTAATTCTTCAGATGTTTTATTTACTAAATTAGTTAAGTCTTGAGTGCTAAGCAAATTATTTTTTTTCTTCATCGTAACCACCTCTTTTATTGACCTATATAATACACTAAAATTTTATTTTGTCAATCTGTTGAATAAAAAGGCAGGATTGCTTAAAAGACAAAAAAAAATTACTGAAAAGTAATTTTTTATATAGCACTAATGTATTCAAGTAATTT
>CAZIDO010000029.1:5109-11646 GCA_964538005.1 uncultured Muribaculaceae bacterium | reverse complement strand
TTTCAAATTAATTATATTTTTATTTAGTGAGTACTTGACAGGTACTAGCATCATTAATGGATTTTTTTAATTTAAAATATAAATACCTAATGTTAAATAAGCTGCAAAGATACACCATAATAAATAAGGTATTTGCAAGTAAGCTGCTAATTTGCTAATAGGTTTAAACTTCCATATCATTAGAATAATTAAAACAATTAATAAAACTAACCATAAGAAAGCAAATAAATACCATTTTAAAACAAAGAATATAATTGTCCATAAAGCATTTACTATTAGTTGAATATAGTAAATAGTTAAATCCTTGTTAGATCCTTTTTCGCTAATCAAATAAGCGGAAATCCCCATTAAAATGTATAGTATTGTCCAAACAATAGGGAAAACAATACTAGGGGGCGACAATGGTGGTAAATCAAGACTTTGATAATTGTTGAATGGTTGCATGATTAAAGCAACAATACCTCCAATAACAAGTGGAATTAAAATGTACAAAAATAGTTTAAATTTTTTCATAAGCTCCTCCTGATACTATTATATGGATTGTTTCAAGATTTATTAATGTGGTATAATATTTTTTAAGGAGTGGGTATAAATGTCAAAAATATTAATAGTTGAAGATGAAAGCAAAATAAGAGAAGAATTACAAAACTTTTTAAATAATAACGGTTATGAAGCAACAAGTATTGATGATTTTGAAAACACCTTAACTGATATTTTAAATAAAGAAACAGAATTAATCTTATTAGATATTAATATTCCTAATCAAAACGGGATGTTTTTATGCAAAGAAATTCGAAAAGAAAGTAAAGTTCCTATTATTATTGTTACTAGTCGTAATAGCGATATGGACGAGCTTATTTGTATGAATTATGGGGCGGATGACTTTATTGCTAAACCATATAATCCTCAAATATTACTCGCGCATATTGAAGCTGTTTTAAAAAGATTTAAGCCTGACTTAGAACAGGTAATAATTTATAAAAACATAAAAATAAATATTGCTAAAAGTATTATAGAAACTAATAATGAAGAAATAGAACTAAGCAAAAATGAATTAAAAATATTCACTTATTTATTAGATAAAAGAGGAACTATTGTTTCTAGAGATGAACTGATGGACTATCTGTGGAATAGTGAAGTGTTTGTAGATGATAATACTTTAAACGTTAATGTTAACAGATTAAGAAAAAAACTAGAAGACATTGGATTAGAAAATGTTATTGAAACTAGAAGGGGACAAGGGTATATCATTATATGAAATTATTAAATTATTTAAAAGATAAAGTTATTACAATAATTTTATATATTATTTTATTGTTAGCGGTAATAATTATTTTAAGAGCTATAAACTGTAATTTATATATTATGTTGTATATCATATTTTTAATGGTTTTAGTTTTAGTTATTGCTTTAGCATATGACTATAATAAACGTAAAAAATTTTATGACAGTTTATTTTCTTTATTAAAAAATATGGATAATAAAAGTTTAATTCATGAAATGATTAATGAACCTAATTTTTTAGAAGCAGAGTTTTTATATCAAACATTGTATACAACGGATAAATATAAAATTGAGGAAATTAATGAATATAAATTTAGAGAACAAGAATTTCAAGAATTCATTGAAATGTGGGTTCATGAAATCAAAACTCCTTTAGCGTCAACGTCTTTAATTGTTGAAAACAATCCAACTGAGGTAAATGAAGACATTAAAAATGAATTAATGAAAATTAACGATTATATTGAACAAATATTATTTTATTCAAGAAGTTCAATGGTTGAAAAGGATTACTTAATTAAGAGTATTTCTTTAGAAAATGTAATTAATAAATTTTTATTAAAACACAAAAAAGATTTTTTACTTAAAAAAATAAATTTAGAAATTAATAAAATCGATATTAAGGTTAATACTGATACCAAATGGTTAGAATTTATAGTTGATCAAATTATTAATAATAGTATTAAATATAGTAAAGATAAACCACAAATAAAAATATTTACTAAAACTAATAAGGAAGGAATCACCTTACATATATGTGATAATGGAATTGGAATTAGTTCAAATGATTTGCCAAGAATTTTTGATAAAGGTTTTACTGGTGAAAATGGAAGAAAAGAATATAACTCAACTGGTATGGGTTTATATTTAGTTAAAAAATTATGCGATAAAATAGATCATAATATTTATATTACTAGTAAAGAGGGGTCGGAAGTTATGATTACTTTCCCAATTAACTCGTTTGTTAATGAAGTAAACTAATAATTACAAATTAATGTAATTATTTTTATATTTTATAAGGAAATCATAATTAAACATTGTATGATACTAATGAGGGAGGATTTTGTTAGGCACCGAAACACACACCGGGGAGGTGATGATTATGGGGGTAAAACTTAGAATATTTAGTTATACTTGTTATAGTTTTATATTTACTTGGCGAAAAAACTCCTCAGGGGTTAATGACAACAAAAAAACCTAGCATAAGCTAGGCATCATCGAAAGAGGTTGCTGGTAATAAAAAAATTATACTTCTAAAAGTATAGATTTTTTAATATGAATAACAGTTTTCAATTTTAATTCACTTTCTATTAATTCAAACTTTTCTTTTTCGATTTTAAAAGTATAAGCTATTTCGTTACCAAAGTATTTTTTGATTTCAACATTTCTAAGTAAATTATCAATTGTTTTAGTATTCTCATAAGGAAATTCAATTTCAACATAATATCCCGGAATTAAATCAGCAATACAAGTTTTTTTTAAAGCAGTTCGGACACTTTTACCATAAGCTCTAATTAAACCACCAGCACCCAATTTAATGCCGCCAAAATACCTAATAACAATGGCTATTACATTAGTTAAATTATTGTTTTCTAAAACATTTAAAATAGGTTTGCCCGCAGTTCCTGATGGTTCACCATCGTCTTCATATTTAGATGTATTATCTAAGATATAAGCATAACAATAATGAGTCGCATCCTTAAATTTGTTTTTATAAAAATCTAGTAATAAATCAACTTCCTTTTTATTATTTGCTTTAGCTAAAATAGTAATGAACCTTGATTTATTAATAAATAATTCATCTAAGACTGTTTCTTTAATTGATTTCATAAAATCACCATGTTTATTATAACTTACTAATTATTAATAATCAAGTAACCAATTTAAGAATAACTAATTTAATACAGTAGGTGATACTATGGGTCAATTCCTGGGTTTTATATATGCTTTTTTCTTAATGATTAGTATTTGGGGTAAAACAAGTAAACAAATACTTTACTTACAAACAATTTCTTTTTTCTTTAAAGGAATACACTATTATTTATTAAATGGAATATCAGGCTTTATAACCAGTATTATTTCAATGATTAGAAACTTGTTATTTAGTAAAATAAAGTCAAATAAAATAGGGGCTATTATTTTTATTGTAATATATATATTAGTAGGAATAATTACTTATCAAAACTTATATTCAATATTACCCGTATTAGCAACCATCACATATACAATTATAATTAATAAAGACAATCCTAATTATTTAAGGTGGGGGATGTTTTTAACCAGTTTAATTTGGTTAGATTATAATATTTGTATTATCTCTTATAGCGGAATAATAACCCAAATAATTGCATTAATTTCCAACCTAATTGCCATTATAAAGCTTGATAAAAAGCCATAATTAGCTTATAATACATGTAAGAGGGTGGTTATGTGATTCAAGAAAAACTTAATTTAGTACCGCATTCACCAGGATGTTATTTAATGAAAAATGAAAAAGGCATTATCATATATGTTGGGAAAGCTAAAGATTTAAAAAATAGATTAAATTCATATTTCCATTCAAGTCATACCGGAAAGACGGCTAAACTAGTAAGCGAAATTAGGGACTTTGAATATATCGTTGTAACAAGTGAAACTGAAAGCTTAATACTAGAATTAAACTTAATAAAAAAACATGACCCTAAATATAATATTTTACTTAGAGATGATAAAAGTTATCCATATATTGAACTTACTAATGAAAAAGTCCCAAGATTACTAGTGGTAAGAAATTTTAATAGAAAGAAAAAACAAACTAGATTATTCGGACCTTATCCAAATGTTGTTGCAGCCAGAAAAACCGTAAACTTATTAAATAGAATATATCCATTAAGAAAATGTCGAACATATAGTAAAAGACCATGTCTTTATTATCATATTAATCAGTGTTTGGGCTACTGCGCTAATAACGTACCAAAAGAAAAAATTGAAAACATGGAAAAAGATATAATTAAATTTTTAAAAGGTGACCACGAATTAGTAACTAAAAAAATAAAAGAAGAAATAGAATTAGAAAGTAAAGAACTTCATTATGAAAAAGCTTTAGAATTAAAAGAATTATTAGATTATATAAATATTACTTTAGTCAAACAAAAAGTCGAAATAACTGATGAGTTAGACCGCGATATATTTGGATATTATAGTGATAGTAATTACTTAAGTATTTTTGTTTTCTTCATTAGAGGCTCAAAAATTGCCCAGCATCATCATACAATTATTCCATTGATTGATAAAGTAGATGAAGAATTAACCAGATATATCGCAAAATTCTATGAAACCTCTTTACTTCCTAAAGAGGTTTTAGTACCACAAATAGTACACAATACTTTATTAGAAGATTATTTGCATATCAAAGTAAGACAGCCAGAAAAAGGAACAAAAAAGAAATTAATTGAAATGGCAAGTAATAATGCTAAAAGAGAACTAGAAGAAAAAATAACCTTATTATTAAAAAACGAAGAAAAAATAAATGAAGCTAATGAATCATTAAGGATAGTTTTAAATATGGACAAGCTAGAACGAATAGAAATATTTGATAACGCTCATCTATTTGGAACTTATAATGTTTCTGGTATGGTTGTGTTCATAGATGGTAAACCAGCCAAAAACGAATACCGTAAATACAAAGTATCAGTCGATAAAAATGATGACTACGGAACCATGAGGGAAGTTGTTTATCGAAGATATTTTAGAGTTTTAAAAGATAATTTACCAAAGCCAGATTTAATAATAGTCGATGGAGGTATTGGACAAATAAATGTTGCTAAAGAAGTACTAGATAGTTTAAATATAGATGTTAAATTAGTTGGTCTTAAAAAGGATGACAAACATACTACTAATGCTTTATTAACAACAACTGAAGAAATTGCTATCGAAAAAAGAAGTAGTTTATTTCATTATTTAGAAAGACTTCAAGATGAAGTTCATAATTTTACCATAAATTATCACAAGCAAATAAGAAGCAAAGGGGCTTATGCTAGTATATTAGATAATATTCAAGGTATTGGTGAAAAAAGAAAAAAAGAATTAATTAAAAAATATAAAACACTCGATAATGTCAAAAAACAAAGTGTTAAAGAGTTAGAAAGTATAATACCTACCAAAGTTGCCGAAGAATTATTAGAAACGTTACACAGCTTAGATAAGGAGTAATACAAATGACTGAAACAGATAGAGATTTATTTACAATAATAGCGTATGAGAAAACTTTAAGAGCTTTATCAAGCCAAATGAAATTAACTGAACGACAAGTATATCAAAGATTAGTGAGAATCCAAGACAAAGGGTATACTTTAAAAAGAAGAATTTATGAAAATGGCAATCAAAGCTTTGTATTATCGGATGGACTAATATACCCCAAAATGCATACTACAACTATAGAAGGTGTTACTAATACTTTCAGGGCTTTTTTACTGTCAGATATTCATTTGGGTAATGTTGAAGAATGTCCAGACTTATTAAAACATGTAATGCAATATGTAACCGACAATGATATAAATTTTATAATAAATTGTGGTGATACAATTGATGGGTATTTAGGACCAAGGCCTAAAAAAATAACCGACGCGATAGAACAGATAGAGTATGCTTTAAAAAATATTCCATATGATAGAAACGTAATGTATTTAAACCTTGGAGGAAATCATGAGCATAGTGTATTAGAGCAAGAAGGTTTAAATGCTTTAACCGCATTTGAAAGACGTCGTCCCGATTTTATACCACTAGGTTTTGGTTTTGGAATAATTAATTTAGCCGATGATCAAATTGTTGCAGTTCATCGTACTGATAAAGTGTATAAGGGTACTATTGATAATAAAGTTGTTTTGTCAGGGCATAGACACCGTATGGGTACTCAATTTAGAAGAAACGGAATACTTTTTAATGTTCCCGCTTTTTGTACAATGGAAATGGGAAAGGTAAAATCAGTACCTAGAGCAATTGATATGACTTTATCTTTCGGTAACGGTCATATTAATAGGGCTATAATGAAACAGGTTGAATTTACACCCCAAGCTAAATTAGTAGCAACCGAAGATTTAGAATTCAAATTACCATCATCTAGAATCGCTGAAGAAGATTTGTTATCACATCAAAAACAAGAAGAATTGCCTCCTAGAAAATCAATACCAAAATGCTATAAAAAAGTTCCACAAGCCGGCAAAAAATAAGGAGAGATAATATGGTGAAAAAACTAGATTTACAAAGTGAAGAATTTAA
>CAZIDO010000029.1:0-5009 GCA_964538005.1 uncultured Muribaculaceae bacterium | reverse complement strand
ATTGATTTTGATAAAGATGGAGAGTATTTTGGAAAAGAGGAAAACAATGACTAATAATGTTGAAATTTTAGAAATACCTAACCACTCTAAAAAAAGAAAAATGAAAAAGGGTATAAAAAGAACAATAATAGGTATTGCGACTTTTCTTATAATCTCTGGTTCTTCGTTCGCATTCCTATTATATGGACCATATCCTAATTTCAGGAACTGGTTAATAACAACAGCAATGACCACAATGAGTCATCAGTATTTAGCAACTATCTTTTATAGCGAGGAAACAATTGACAAGGTTTTAAAAGATAATTATGTTGATGATGGAGGGGCTAGTACCAAAACTGACCAGTTAGCATTTTCATCATATGGTTCATCTGGGATGTTTCTAAATAAATATGAAAAAGAAATTTTAACCAAAGATAAAGATAACAATATCTTTAAAAAAATAAATATTACTGGCGATGGGCAAAGAGGTTATTTAGTTGCAATATATGACCCAAGTAAAGTTAAAGTTGGAACATCAGCTTATATGGGAACTAAAGGTCAAATGTTAACAACTATCGCTCAAAATAATAATGCAGTTGTGGCAATGAACGCCAGTGGATTTATTGATCCAAATTATAATAGTAATGGTGGAATTCCTCATGGCATTGTAATTAAAGATGGCAAATTAGTAAGTGATCAAGCAAAAGCCCCAGTTGGTGGCGGATTAATGGGCTTTACTAAAGATAATAAATTTGTTTTAAATAGGATGAGTGGAGCAGAAGCTGTTCAAGCCGGCATAAGAGATGCTGTTGAATTTGGACCATTTTTGATTGTTAATGGAAAACCTTCATTTATCAAAGGTAATGGTGGTTGGGGCGATGCTCCAAGAAGTGCCATTGGTCAAAGAAAAGATGGAGTAGTTTTATTTTTAGTTATGGATGGGCGTGATTATTCTCATGGCATATCTGGTTCCGATATGGTAGATACGACAGAAATCTTATTAAAATATGGCGCATACAATGCTGCAAACTTAGATGGCGGAACATCAAGCGGTTTAGTTATTAATAATACTTTAGTAAACAAACCAGTAAATGGCAGTGGTCAAAATCAGACAAGAGCAATTCCAGATGCATGGATTGTTACAAAATAATTATAAAATGATACCTATAGACATATATTTACAATGGAAAACCTATTAATGAGAAAAATTAACGAAAATTATATGAACTTTTGATATAATAATCGTAGAAGGATGTGTAAATTATGGCGAGAAAAAGAAAAAAAAGTAAAAAGAAAGTATTTATATTTATTATAATTTTATTAGCTTTATTAGTAGGCGGTGGTTTTTGGTATTTAAGTACTCATAAAGAAGTCAAAGACGCTGTAGAAAAGAAAATAGTAAAAAAACTAAAAATAGTTAACGAAGACTCAAAAACAAGACCAGTGGCAGTAATGATTAATAATAATCATCAGGCATGGCCACACGCTGGATTGCAAGATGCTTATCTTAGTTATGAAATAATAGCTGAAGGTGGTATTACGAGAATTATGGCCGTTTTCAAAGATCAGGATACCGCTAAAATTGGTTCAGTAAGAAGTGCGAGACCATACTATTTAGATTATGCTTTAGAAAATGATGCGATTTATGTTCATTATGGGTATAGTGATCAGGCTAAATCTGATATTTCTAGTTTAGGTGTTGATAATATAAATGGGTTAACTGTATCAAGCGTTTTCTGGCGCGATACAACGTTAAAGAAAGCAACAGAACATACAGTGTTTACTAGTATGGACAAAATAAACGATTATGCCAAAGAAAAAGGCTATGACCGTGACACAGACAAAGACTTATTACTAAACTATAGTGTGGATGAAATTAGCTTGAAGAAAAAAGAAGAAGCAGAGAAAGCTGATAAAGTTTACATGAAATATTCTTATTATACTGATGTAACTTATGAATATGATAAGGATGCGAAAGTATATAAACGTAGTATGTCAGGTACTCCTCATGTAGATGCGGTTACTGGCAAACAATATACATTTAAAAATATCATTATAACACCAATGAAAAATACATCTTTAGATGCAAAAGATCATCAAGAATTAGATAATGTAGGTTCAGGAGAAGGTTATCTAATTACTAACGGATATGCAGTTCCAATTATTTGGGAAAAGAAAAGTCGTAGCAGTCAAACTGTTTACAAATACAAAAATGGTAAACAAATAAAAGTGAATGATGGCAACACATTTATTCAAATTACCCCTGAGGGTCAACCTGTAACAATTGAAGGAATTGAACCAGAAGAAACACCTGAATCATAAATTTGTAATTTTCTAAAAAATATGTTATAATGGCAAAGTACTTGAGGTGAAAGAGAAATATGATTAGTCAAAAAGACTCAGAATATAAAAGAATCGTTAAGAACATTTTAGACAACGAAGAATTTAATAAAACTAAAACAATTGAACATCATGGAGTGAACAGATTTGATCATTCAGTGAGTGTTTCATATTATTCATATAAAGTAGCAAAAGCTTTACATTTGGATTACGTAGGGGCTGCCAGAGGCGGCCTATTACACGATTTCTTCATCAGTCCTGAAGAAAGAAGTCAAAAAGAACGTATAATTTCAACATTCGTTCATCCAAAAGAAGCTTTAGATACAGCAAAGGCACAATTTGAGTTAACTGCCAAAGAAGAGGATATGATTAGAAGTCATATGTTCCCAGTTAACATATCAGTTCCAAAATATATGGAATCATGGATTGTTAGCTTTGTTGATAAAGCAGTAGCAATTAATGAAGTATCATACAAATTTAAATTTAAAGTTAGATATGCATATAACATATTACTATTATTTATGTTAAGTTTTGCTAAATAGGAGAGATATATATGGAAAGAACTTATATAATGACTAAGCCTGATGCTTATAAAAGAGGATTAGTTGGAGAAGTTATTACAAGAATCGAAAAAAAGAATTTTAAAATAACTGATATGAAAATGATGAATTTAGCTGAAGATTTAGTTAAAGAACATTATGCTCATATAGCAGACAAACCATTTTTCCCAGAAATACTTGAATATATGACGTCTGGGCCAGTAGTTGGAATGATTGTTGAAGGTGATGGAGTAGTTGAATCAATACGTAAATTGATGGGACCAACCAACTCATTAGAAGCCCCTGCAGGAACAATTAGAGGTGATTTAGCCAATGATAAAGGTGAAAATCTTATTCATGGTTCAGATTCAGTAGAAGCTGCTGAAATTGAAATAAAAAGATTTTTCGGATAAGACTTGTGTCTTATTTTTTTTTATGTTAGACTATTATAATAGAGGTGATAAAATGATAATGAAATGGCGAAATGATGTAAAGGACTATTTAAATAATAAAGAAAATAACGAAAGTAACACAAAAATAACTATCCATTTTAAAATAAAAGACTGTAACAAAAAAATAGATATAGAAACAACCAGACCAGATTTAATATTTGGCATAACCTTTATATTAACTCCAGATGAAGAATTAGTTGGAAAAAAGGCCATTCATCCCATTACTAAAGAATTGCTTCCTATTTTTAAAGGAAATAATTATAAAATCGGTATTCCAGGACACAATGACGAAGATTATGAATTTGCCTTAAAAAATAATCTTCCACTTAAGCAAGTAATTATGCCGGTTAATGCCAGCTTAGATGCCAACAGACCTAAGGAAGGAAAAGCATGGTCCTACCGACAAAATGTTGTACTAGTAGTAAAATATCCATCATCAGATGAGTATTTATATATTGATTACAATAAACAGCCATGGAAATGTTTTATTTCTGGAGGTGTTGAAGAAGGTGAAACAGCTAAAGAAGCAGCAATTAGAGAATTACAAGAAGAAAGTAGTTTTATTGATATTAAAACAATTAAAGAACTACCTTTTAAAATGGCCAACGTTTTCTATGCAGCCCATAAAGGAATTAATCGATATTCAACAGTAACGTCATTTTACATAGAACTAAATAGTGATGAGCAAATAGAAATGCCAGAGGAAGAACTTCAAGAACATACCATTAAATGGGCCCTAAAAGATGAATTATATAAAATACTAGAAAATGGTTTTACCGACCAAATTTGGCTCACTAAACAAGCTTTAAAAGATATTAAAGCCTATACTGGGAATGGTAAATATATCAATTCTGGTTTCCTCAATGACTTAGAAGATAGAGAAGAATCTATATTAAAAGCAACTGAATATATTGTTCAAAATGATATCGGAACAATATATATTTAAATTGTTTAAAACAATTTAAAAAAGAGGATTTGAAAAATTCTCTTTTTTTGTTTTAGTAATTCATTAAATAAAAAAACATTTTAAAATTTATAGAATTATGATATACTTTTATATGGAAGTTCAAATAAAAAAATTGTCCCTGTAGCTCAGTTGGATAGAGCAATCGCCTCCTAAGCGATAGGTCGGAAGTTCAAATCTTCTCAGGGACGCCATGTTAAAATTAAAATCTTTATAAAAAAGATTTTTTATTTGTACTATAATAAATTTAGTATAACCTATCCATAGATTTAAATTTAACGACAGAAGATATTGATATCAATAATTTCAAAATAACTGGTAATTCATCTGTTGTCGGTAAAGGAACTTATGAATTTAAAGTTAAAACCACTACTGGCGATATTAATGTAAAATAGTAAGGAGACTTACTACTTTTTTATAATGTGATCATAAATTAAAGGGTCATCCAGTTTTAAAATGTTTACATAATAATACTAATAAATATGAATTTATTTTAAGATATCCTGAGAATAAGGAATCAATAACTAGCTATAATTATGAACCGTGTCATTTTTGTTACGTGAGTCTTGATTTAGCAAAAAAACCATATGATGAAAATAAAACCATGGAAGAATATTATCAAACAAGTTAATGAAAACTTACTTTTTTTAATAACAAAATTCCGCTAATTACATAGATTATTTTAGGAGGAGAGAATATGAATAATTTGCGTGTGGTAATAGATGCTGGTCATGG